>VGRW01000011.1 GCA_016875225.1 Deltaproteobacteria bacterium | reverse complement strand
GCTTCGGTTCGCGAATCAGGGGCGCCACTCGCTCCCAGTCCCGATCCGTGAGGTCCACGCACCTCCCCCTTCGAAAGGGGAGACGAGTCTCGCGTCAGCACCCGCTGCCCGAACTCGCGTTGGCTACACCGTAGCGCAACATCTATTTTGGGACCGCTTCTAGGGAGCGAGTGACTCGAGCACGCCGCGGATCGGAACGCCGTGGTCGAAACACGGGATCAGGAGACACGGCTTCAATTCTCGCTCCCCGATCCCGCTGCGAGCTGCGCCCGGCCCTGCGCGAAGACGCGCTCTCCGTCCGAGAGCTCGAAGCGCAGGCGATCGCGCGCCGGCGAGAGCTCGAGCGAGAGCCGGAACGGCTGCGACGGGAGCAGCGCGTCGCGGAAGCGCAGCCCTTCGAGCGCGAGAAGCTGCGGCGTCGCGCCGAGCAGCTCCGCGGCCGCGAGCATCACCCAGTGCAGCTGCACCACGCCCGCGACGACGGGCTGGCCGGGAAAGTGGCCCTCGAGAAAGGCGAGATCCGCCGGCACGCGCAGCTCGCGCACGATCGAGCTCGCGCCGCGCTGCTCCGAGAGCACGACCGGATCGCGCACCGGCGCGCGCTCGGCCGCCGGCTCGAGCAGCTCGAGAAGCGCGGCGCGCGTGACCTTCCCCTGCGCGTCGCGCGGCAGCTCGGCGACGTAGCGCCACGCGCGCGGCAGCAGCACGCGGTCCCAGTACGCGGCCAGGTGCTCCCCGAGCGCCGCGCCGAGCGCGCGCCGGCCCTGCGCGTCGAGCGCGGCCTGGCCCGAGTCGGAGAGCGCGACCACCGCGCCCACGCGCGCGTCGCCGATCGGCTCGAACGAGACCAGCGCAGCGTCGGCCACGTGCGGGTGCGCGCGCAGCGCGCTCTCCATCTCGGGCAGAGCGAGCCGCTTCTCGCCGATCTTCACGATCCGGTCGGCGCGACCGAGCAGGCGGAAGCGTCCGCCGCCAAGCAGCTCGGCGCGGTCGCTCATCAGCGTCTCTTGCACGTCGCTCCTTCCCGCTGATGCCGGACCCAGGCTCGCGTACGGGGAGCGTACCACCAGCTGGCCCTCGACCCCGGGGCCGCTCGCGCGCGCGAGCTCGACGTGCGGGAAGCTGTGGAACGCCGCGTCGGGCTCCGCCGCGATCTGCTCGCGCCAGGCCACGCCGCCGGTCTCCGTCGAGCCAAAGATCTCGATCGGGGTGAGCCCGAGCACGGACTCGATCCCGCGCGCGATCGACTCGTCGAGCGGACCTCCCGACGAGAAGATCGCCCGCGCCTGGCTGCGCAGGCTCGCAAGCTCCGCGTCCGCGCGCATCCGGCGCAGATGCACCGGGGTCGTCACGAGCGCGAAGCCGGCCGTCGCGCGCATGCACGGAAAGAACTCCTCGCTGTGCAGATACGTCTCCGCGCAGAACGCGCGCCCGGCGGCGAGCGGCCAGAGCAGTCGGAACAGCAGGCCGTACAGGTGCTGATGGGAGACGGTCGCGAAGACCCGCGCGTCCCTGCCCAGGCGCGGCCCGAAGAGCGACTCGAGCGTCGCGACCTCGCGGTCCAGGTGGCGCAGCGCCTTCGGCACGGCCTTTCCGGGCCCGGTGCTTCCGGAGGTCGATAGCTCCGCGATCGCAAGCTCCGGATCGAGCGATCCGAAGCTCGCGGCCGCGGCCGGCGCGACTTCGAGGGGCGCGATTCGCGGCAGGCGCGCGAGCTCGGTCGCGGCGATGCTCGAATCGACCAGCGCCCCGTCGACCTGCGCGGCCAGCGCCGCGAGCGTCCCCGGCTGCCGGTTCGGCGCGAGCAGCGCCGTCGCGCCGCTGTGCGCCAGCGCGAGCAACGCCACCGCGAACGCGTAGCTGTCCTCGCTGAAGAGCAGGAAGCGCGTGCCACCGACCCTTCTCAGCTCCGCGCAGAGCCCGGCGACGCGTCCCGAGAAGTCGGCGAAGTCGCGCACGCCGTCGCGCGAGAACGCGACGACGTCGCCCGGCGCTCGGCCGGTTCGGAGCAGCTCCGAGAGCGGCAGGAAGCGCGGCACGGCTTCGATCGGCGGCACCGCTTCGGTCCTCAGTCGGCCTTCCCGGCCGCGCCCGTTCGCGCGGAGATCACCGCGACGATCTGGTCCATCGAGCGCATCCGCTCGATCTCGTCGTCGGTGAGCGCGAGGGGGAGCTCCTCTTCCACGAATCCGGCCAGCGCGACCGCGTCGAGGCTGTCGAGGTCGAGGTCCGCCTCGAGATCGGTCTTCATCGTCATCTCGGCGGCCGTGACGTCGAACTCGCGCTCCAGGATGCCGACCACGTGCGCGAAGATCTGCTCGTTCGAAAGCGCCACGGCTCCCTCCCCTGGCGGGCTCAGGCCGCCCGCTGCGCGGTCACGAAGTCCGCCAGGCTCTTCACCGAGGCGAAGATCTGCCGGTTCGTCTCGGGATCGTCCTCGATCTTCACGCCGTAGCGCTCCTCGAGCGCCATCGCGAGCTCGAGCGCGTCGATCGAGTCGAGTCCGAGCCCCTCGACGAAGAGCGGCGCCTCGGTCTCGATCTCCTCCGGCGCGATGTCCTCGAGCACGAGCGCCTCGACGATGAGCTTCTTCAGCTCCGCCTCGAGGCCTTCACTTCGCTGCATCGAAATCCCCTCCCGCGAGCCGCTCGCGCAGCACCGCGGTCAACTTCCGCGCGGCCATCACGGACGACTCGGTCCCGTCGAGATGCTCCTTCGCGACGATCGGATCTCCGGCCCGGAAGGTCCAGAGCGGGCGCCGCGCCGGAACGTGATACCACTTCTGCCCCTTCATCAGCGAGGGCGGCTCGACGCTGATCCTGACCGGGAGCAGGTCCAGGCCGCTCTCGAGCGCGATGTGCGCCGCGCCGCGGTAGAAATGGCCGAGCCCGTTCTCGGGCGAGCGCGTGCCCTCGGGGAAGATCAGCAGGGTTCGATCTTCCCGGAGGCAGCGGACGGCCGTGTTCAGTACGTCGGCCCCGGTGTCGTTGCGGATGTACTCGGCCTCGCGAACCGATCCGCGCAGCCAGAAGTTCTCGGCATAGTCGCTTCCGACCACGCAGTCCGCCTGGGGCAGGTTCGAGACGATCAGCAGCGTGTCGATCAGCGACGGGTGGTTGGCGACGACGATCTTGGCCCCCGGGACCGTGAGCCGTTCGAGCCCGACCCAGCGCACCTCGATCAGATCGAGCGCCTTCATCAGGCCGGCGTGCACGCGATAGGCGCGCTGGATCGCCCGCTGCGCGCGCCGCCAGCGCTCCGGAGTGCGGCGGTCCCAGACGCTGCGCAGCGGCAGCCATACCGCGCCGAGCCACAGGCTGATCAGCCCGAGCGCCGCGAACGCGACGCCGGTTCGCAGCGCCCGCCACGCCGTCGAAGTCCGCGTGGGCATCCGCTCTCCGTGCCCTCTCAAAACTCTCCGTTCCCGCCCACCGGCGGCGAGTCTACCACCGCGCTTCTCGGGGTGTAAACGAGCGCCGTTGCATGAGAACCCGTCAGTTGCCCTGCCCGGGGCCGGCCCCGATCGAGCTCGCGTCTCCGCGGCGGAGGCGCGACTGGATCCCCGCGAGCGCGCCCGAACCTAGCGCCGGACGGTGGCTTTGTTTAGACCTGCGCGAATGAGGGCGCTGCTTCTCCCGCTCGTCGCCGCGGTCCTGCTCGGCGCCGAGGCGCCCGCTCCCGGCGGAAGCCTCACGCTCGACGAGCTGCTCCGGCACATGGCGACGACGCGCGGGGTCGTGGCCGAGTTCCGCGAGGAGAAACGGCTCGCGCTTCTGGAGGCGCCGCTCGAGACCCGCGGCACGCTCTACTTCGCTCCGCCCGACAAGCTCGCCCGCGTGACGCGCAGCCCCGCCGCGACCCGGCTGCTCCTGCTCGGCGACCGGATGCGCTTCGAGGACGAGGCGGGCGTGAGCGAGATCGACCTCTCCGCCAATCCCGTCGCGCGGCAGTTCGCCCACAATCTGATCGTGCTCTGGCGCGGCGACCGGAAGGCGCTCGAGTCGCTCTACCGGCTCGACTTCGCGGCCGACGGCCCGCGCTGGACGCTCTTGCTCTCGCCGAAGGAAGCGCCGCTTCGCGACTTCATCCGCTCGATCCGGATCGCCGGGGACGGGCCGGCGATCGGCGAGATGGAGCTCACCGAGAGCGACGGCGACCGCACGAAGACGCTCTTCGAGAGGAGCGAGGTCGACCACGCCTTCGGCCCCGAGGAGGAGCGCTCGATCTTCGGATCGGAGCCGAGCCGGTGAGCCGGCGCGCGCGGCTCGTGGCCTGGGCGGCGCTCGGGCTCTCGCTCTTCGCCTACAGCGCGAGCCGGATCACGTTCAGCACCGACATCACGAACTTCCTGCCCGACGGTCGAGGCGCGGAGCTGGCGCAGATCTCGCGCGAGCTCGTGCGCAGCGACCTCGCGCGCACGATGGTGCTCTCGATCGGCGCGGACGATCCTGCGGACGCGATCGAGGCGGCGAAGGCGCTTTCGGCGGCGATTCGCGCCCATCCCGAGGTCGCCTGGCTTCGCACCGGCGCGGACTCCGAGCTGCAGGAGCAGCTCTACCGGCTCTACTTCCCGCGCCGGCTCTACTTCGTCTCCGACGATCCGGAGCGCGAGCTTCCCGCGCGCCTCTCCGATTCCGGCCTGCGCGCCGAGGCGGCCGAGCTGCGCCGCAGCCTCGCGCTGCCGATCTCGCCGCTGCTGAAGCGGATCGCGCCCGAGGATCCGCTGGGCGCGTTCCGCGGCGTGCTCGAGCGCATGCAGGCGGGCGAGCCGCCGCTGGCGACCCGCGACGGCGCCTTCGTCACCCGCGACGGGCACCACGCCGTGATCCTGCTCGCGACGAAGCGCTCCGCGTTCGACACCGTCGCGCAGCGGCCGCTGCTCGAAGCGATCCGCTCGGAATTCGACTCGCTCCGCGCGCGGCTGGGCCCCGACCTGTCGCTCGAGCAGAGCGGCGCGAACCGCTTCGCGCTCGACGCCGAGACGAAGCTGCGCGCCGACGCATCGATGATCTCGACGCTCTCGTTCGCGGGCGTCGCGCTGCTCTCCTGGCTCTTCTTCCGCTCCGCAGCGCAGCTGGCGCTGGTGCTCGTTCCGGTTGTGCTCGGGCTGTCGCTCGCGACGGCGGTCGGCCTCGCAGTGTTCGGCCGACTCGACGGCACGACGATCGGCTTCGGCGCGTCCCTGATCGGCGTCACGATCGACTACCCGATCCACTACCTGATCCTGCGCAGCTTCTCGCCGCCGCTCACCTCTCCGTGGCGATTGGCGCGCCGGCTCTCCGGATCGCTCTCGCTGGCCGCGCTCACCACGATCGTGAGCTTCGCGGGCCTGGCGATCACTTCGTTTCGCGGCTTTCGAGAGCTCGGCGTCTTCGCGCTGGTCGGTGTCGCCGGGGCGCTCGCGGCGTCGCTCTTGCTCCTTCCGGATCTGGTCCCGCGGGATCGCCCCGCGCCGCCGATCTCGGCCCGGCTCGCACGCGGCTTCGCGGCCGGATTGGCCCGGCTTCGCGCGCGGCGCCGCGCGCTCGCGCTGGTGCCCGCCGCGATCCTCGCGCTCGGGGTGTTCGCGCTGCCGAAGCTGTCCTGGAACGACGACCTCTCGAGCCTCGGGCAGCCCGACCCCGAGCTGCGCGCGGAGGAGGCGCGCGTTCGCGCGCGCGTCTCGAGCTTCGACGGCGGACGCTTCGTGATCGCGCTCGCCGATCGGCCCGAAGCCGCGCTCGAGCGCGACGAGCAGGTCCACGCGCGGCTCGAAGCGCTGGTCGAGAGCGGAGAGCTCGGCGGGATGCGCTCGCTGCACGACCTGCTCTGGTCGCCGCAGCTCCAGCAGCGCAATCTCGACGCTCTGCGCGCGAGCCCCGATCTCGCGGCGCGGATCGAAACCGCCTACAGCGAGGCGGGCTTCCGCCCGGGCGCGTTCGCGGCGTTCGCGCAGTCGCTCGATTCGCCGCCGCCGCCGCTCACGCTCGCGGAGCTCCGCGCCTCGCCGCTCGGCGCGCTCGCCTCGACGCTCGTGCTGGACCTGGAAGGGCGCACCGCCGTGATCACCTACCTGCGCGGCGTGAACGACCCCGAGCGGATCCGCGCGGCGCTGGACGGCCTTCCCGACGTGCACTTCCTCGAGCAGGGCGCGTTCCTGAACCAGATCGCCGCGAGCTTCCGGACCCGCACGCTGCTGCAGATCGTTCTCGGCAGCGTCTGCGTTCTGGGGCTCCTGGTCGCCCGCTACCGCAGCTTGCGCCGCGCGCTGGCCGCGTTCCTGCCGGCGCTCGCCACGGCGATCCTCGTGCTCTCGGGGTTCGCGCTCTCGGGCACCGAGACCAACCTGCTGCACGCCGTGAGCCTTCTGATCGTGATGGGAATGGGCGTCGACTACGGCATCTTCGTGGTCGACAGCAGCGCGAAGGGCGAGGAGATCGGCGCGACCCTGGTGTCGTGTCTGCTCTGCTGCCTGACCACGATCCTCGGCTTCGGAACGCTGGCGCTCTCGAGTCACCCGGCTCTGCGCGCGATCGGTCTCACGACCGGCGTCGGCATCGTTGCCTCGCTCGCGCTCGCGCCGCTCTCGCTGCTGGCGCTGCGCGCGGACTCGGACTCCGGCCGTGCGGCCTGATCGGCTCTCTCTCGCTCTCGTGCTCGCACTCGCCGCGTCCGCGGCCTGCCAGCTGCGACCGCCGCCGCGGATTCCGGACTGCGCGGGGAGCCTCGTGTCCACCGCCGATCTAGCGAGCGACTTTCTGATCCACGAGCGGATCCGCGTGCGCGGCCACCGCGTCGACGAGGCCTACGGGCTGGTCGCGCAGAAGAGCGGCGACCGGCTCGTGCTGATCGGGCTCACGCCGTTCGGCGCGACGGCGTTCACGCTCGTGCAGGTCGGGCTGGAGGTGCAGAGCGAATCCAGGCTCGGCCGCGCCCTGCCCGTCCCGCCTGAGAACGTGCTCCGCGATTTCCACCGCGCGCACTTCCTGGCGACGGACGTCGCCGAGCTCGAGAATCGCCGCGTGCGCCGCGACCCGGACGGCGTCGTGCACATCTCGAGCGACGCCTGCGGCTACGAGGCCACGCTGGCGCCCGCGCGCGCGGGCGATTAGAGCGGCAGGTCGCCTGCGGCCGCCCGCACGCTGCCCGTCTTCGCGTAGGCCTCGATCGAGCGCTCCGCGATCCGCCACTGATGGATCTCGTCGGCGCCGTCCGCGAAGCGCGCCCAGCGCGCCTGCGTCGCCATCGAGGCCAGCGGCGAGTCCTTGCTGTAGCCCAGCGCGCCGTGGACCTGGATCGCGCGGTCGATGATCCGCCCCAGCGCGTTGGCCACGAAGTGCTTCGCCATCGAGACCTCGCTCTTGAAGTCGAGCCCCTTGTCGATCCGGTAGGCGGCGTGCAGCACCATCAGCTTCGACTGGTACAGCTCCATGGTCGAGTCGGCGATCATCCACTGGATGCCCTGCTTCTCGGCAAGCAGCGACCCGTGCGAGAAGCGGTGCAGCGCGCGCTCGATCGTCATGTCGAGCGCGTTCTCGGCCTGGCCGATCCAGCGCATGCAGTGCGCCAGGCGCGCGGGCCCGAGCCGGTACTGGCCCAGGCGGTGGCCCTGACCGCGCCCGCCCAGCAGGTTCGACTTGGGCACCTTCAGGTCGGTGATCCGGATCTCGCAGTGGTTGTGGCCGCCGCTCATGGTCTCGATGTCGCGCAGGATGTCCCAGCCCTGCGACGGGATGTCGACCAGGAAAGCGGTGTTGCAGGCCTGCGGAATCTCGGGGCTCTCCTCGGTGCGCGCGATCAGGATCGCGAACTGCGCGCCGCGGGCGCCGGAGATGAACCACTTGTGCCCGTTCACGAGCCAGTGGTCTTCCCTCTCCACCGCGCGGGTCCGGATCAGCGTCGGGTCGGAGCCCGCGACATCGGGCTCCGTCATCGCGAAGCACGAGCGCGCCACGCCCTTGCACAGCGGGCGCAGGTACTTCTCCTTCTGCTCCGGCGTCGCCCAGTGCAGGAGCGTGTGCATGTTCCCCTCGTCGGGGGCCTGGGCGTTCAGTGCGAAGGGGCCGAAGCGCGTCCGGCCGGCCTCGGCGGAGACGGCGGCCATCGCCACGTGCCCGAGCCCCATGCCTCCCCAGTCCGCCGGCATGTGGGGCAGCCACAGTCCCCACTCCTGCGCCGCCTTGCGCATCCGGATCACCTGCTTGACCAGGACCTCGCGCGAGTCCGGGTGCAGGTCGATCTCCTTCTCCGCCGGGCGGACGACGTCGTCCATGAACTTGCGCGTGTGGTCGATCGCGAGCTGGACGTCCTCATCGAAGCTGAAATCGATCGCCATGGATCCTCCTGGTGGGACGGGTCGTCGCCGCTGACTTCGGGGCAATCCTATCCGCCGGCGACGGCGGATGCAGGCTGATACGCTCGGACTGGAGGACGCTCATGGCGCAGCCCAGACACCGCTTCGTCGACGCGCACGGCACACGGCTTCACGTCGCCGAGCAGGGCGAGGGGCCGCTGGTCCTGCTCTGCCACGGCTTCCCCGAGTCGTGGTACTCGTGGCGCCATCAGCTCGACGCGCTCGCCGCGGCGGGATTCCGCGCGGTCGCGCCCGACATGCGCGGCTACGGCCGCAGCGCGCGCCCGCACGAGGTCGAGGCCTACGGCCAGCTCGAGCTGGTCGGCGACATGGTCGGCCTGGTCGCGGCGCTCGGCGAGAGCGAGGCGGTGATCATCGGCCACGATTGGGGCGCACCGGTGGCCTGGAACGCGGCTCTGCTGCGCCCGGACCTGTTCCGCGCCGTCGGCGCGCTCTCGGTGCCGCTCTCGCCGGCGCCGCCGCTCCCGCCCACGCAGCTGCTGAAGGCGCTCGCGGGCGACCGGTTCCACTACATCCTCTACTTCCAGGAGCCCGGCAAGGCGGAGCGCGAGCTCGAGGCCGACGTGCGCGGCTGGCTCGAGATGTTCTTCTACACCGCGTCGGGCGACGTGCGGATCGAGACCACCAAGCTCGGACAGCTGGCCAAGACCGCGAAGTTCTCGGACGGGTTCGCAAAGCCCGAGAAGCCGCCGGCCTGGCTCTCGGAGCAGGACCTCGACTTCTACGCCGGCGAGTTCGAGCGCACGGGTTTTCGCGGCGGTCTCAACTGGTACCGCAACATCGACCGCTCATGGCAGCAGATGCGCGCGCTGCGCGGCGCGCGGATCCGCGTGCCGGCGCTCTTCGTCGCGGGCGACCGCGACGGCGTGGTGATGGCCAATCCGCAGGCGGTGACCGACCTGGCCAAGACGGTGCCCACGCTGCGCCGCAGCGAGATGCTGCCCGGCTGCGGCCACTGGACCCAGCAGGAGCGGCCGCAGGAGGTGAACCGCATCCTGGTCGAATTCCTGCGCTCGCTCGGCTGAGCTCCTCGTCGACCCCGTCGCGCCGCGCGGAGGATTCACTTCCGTCCGAGCTCGCGGTCCAGGAACGCCAGCTGATCGGCCACGCTCTGCTCGAAGGCCGCGCCCGCGTAGATCTCGAAGTGGCCGATCGGGTAGCGCTTCAGCGTCGCGCGCTCGCCGAGCTCCCGTGCGGCCGCCTCGATCGCGCTGGCGGGCGCGAAGCGGTCGCGCTCGGCCATCTGCAGCAGCACTGCCGCCCGAACCTCGCGGGCCCGGCTGACCGGGCGGTACTTGTCGGCGCGGATCAGGATGCGCGCCGGGACTTGGTTCTCGTAGCCCGCGGGCGCATGCGCGCTGAAGAAGTCCCACGCCTCCTTGCCCGCGAGCACGGCGATGGTTCCGGGCCGACCGACGAACGGGACGTAGTGCGCCGGCAACCCCAGCCACGAGCGGACGAGATCGCGCTGGGCGTGCGCGATCGCCCGCAGCCCCAGGCCAATGGACTCGTCCTCGCGCTCCAGCTCCATCGCCGCCCGTCCGTCGAGGAACGGCACCTGCGCGATGACCGCGCGCACGCCGGGGTCCTCGGCCGCCGTCACGAGGACGTGGCCCCCTCCGAACGACGTGCCCCACAGGGCGATGCGCGAGGCGTCGATCTCGGGCCGGCCGCGCGCGAACTCGAGCGCCGCCGCCAGGTCGACCAGCTGGTCCGGGATCCAGAGCAGCTGCCGCGGCGCCCCTCCGCTCTCGCCCCAGCAGCGGTAGTCGAACGCCAGCGCCGCGTAGCCGGCCTCGCGGAACCGAGCCGCGTATTCCGGCACGGCCATCTCCACGGTGCCGCCGGCCCCATTGGCCATGACGACCGCGGGCACCGGCGCGGCCAGGTCGTCCGGCAGATACAGCCACCCGTTCACCGGAGTGCCGTTCACCTCGAACGCGACCCGCCTCCGGCCGAGCCCCGCGTCGGAGTCACCGCGAGCGACCGCAGCCGTGTCAGTCCCGAACGGCTGCGGTGGAACCGCCATGCCGGGCACCACCGCGACGATCGCCAGGTACGCCAGGAAGAGCGCGACGGCCGCGCCCACGGCCGTAAGCACCCGCCGGGCGATCCGTGCGCCGGACTTCATCGCGCCTCCCCGCGCTGCGCGCTCCGCTCGAAGCAGCGGCGTGGTGAGAATCCGCAGCTACGCATCCGCGGCGCCGCGGGCGAGCTTTCCGGTCGCGGTTTCGGGAAGCGAGTCGACGATGCGGAACTCGCGCGGGATCTTGTACGCGGGCAGGCGCTCGCGGCACCAGGCCGCGAGCTCGGCGCTCGTCGGCGGATTCGCGGGATCGGCCGGCTCGAAGTCGGCGATGGGAATCTCTCCGAGGTGCGCGTGCTCGCGCGCGCGGACGCGGCTGCGCCGGACCCGCGGATGCGCGTCGAGCACGGCCTCGACCTCCTCGCTGAAGAACTTCATCCCCGCCATGTTGATCCGGTTCGCGCGCCGCCCGACCAGGAACAGGTCGCCCTCGGCGTCGAACCAGCCCTGATCGCCGGTGCGGAAGCCGTCGGGCTCGAGCACGAGGCGCGCGGGCGTCCACGGATCGAGATACGCGTCGAAGCAGCCGGGCCCGCGGATGCAGATCTCGCCGGTTTTGTCGGGCGAAGTGGGCGGTGAGACCGGAAGCCCGTCCTCGCCGCGCAGCCAGACCTCGTAGTCGGGAAGGGGCCGGCCGAGCGAGCCGGGCTTGTGGGCCGCGCTCGCGGCGTTCAGAACCGGCAGGCCGACCTCGATGATGCCGAGCGCCTGCGCGACCGGCCTTCCGAAACGCGACGCGAAGGCGCGCGCGATCTCGGGGCGCAGGCCTTCCGCGGTCGAGATCGCGAGCCGCACGTCCGCGAGCTGCAGCTCGGAGGCATCCTTCGCGAGCAGGTTCATGTGGTACGGAGAGGCGTAGAGAATCGTCGCGCGCTCGCGCGAGGCGAGCTCGAGGATCGGCCGGGCGAGCGAAGCCGCGGGAAGCAGGATCGACGCTCCGTAGCGCAGGTAGAGCAGGATCGACACCACGAAGTGATGCGCCATCGGCAGCAGCCAGAGGATCCGGTCGCCCGGTCCGACGCCGAGCCCGCGATTGGCCGCGGCGAGTCGCGCGAGGATCGCCGCGTGACCGAGGATCACGCCCTTGCGCCGGCTGGTGGTGCCGGACGTGAAGCGCAGGTACGCGGGATCGAGCGCGGCGAAGTCGCGATCCGCGTTTGCGTCGACGGCGCGCGCCTGCGGGCGGACGACGAGCTCGAAGCCCGGCGCGCTCTCGCGCTCGATCGCGATCGCGTGCAGCTGTGCGCGCTCCGCGAAGGCCTCGAGCACCGCGCCCTTGTGGTCGTCGGCGATCGGCACCAGGCACGCGCGGCAGGAGAGGATCGCGAGCGCCAGCTCGATGAAGCCGCGACCCTGGCGCGCGACCAGGCCGACGCGCTGCGCGCTTCCGACTCCCGCCGAGCGCAGCTCCGCCTCGAGCGCGTCGACGCGCGACACGAGCTCTCGGTACGAGACGCGCTCGGGCGCGGCGCCCGCGCCGCCCGACACGACCAGCGCTGCCCTCTCGGGCGCGCGCAGCGCGTGCGCGCGGATCAGGTCGACGACGGTCTCGCTCACGTCGCGCGAGTTTGCTCGCGGACCCGCGCCGGCGCAATCGCGCCGAGCGCGACGCCCGCGTCCACCGCGAGCGCGGCCGCGCGACCGATCGCCTCGCCGGTCGCGAGCGACGTGCCGATCACTCGCAGCGCGCCGAGCGCCTCGTGCGTGGCCGACACGCAGCGCCCGGCCACGCCGAGCCGGGGATGCGTGCGCGAGACCAGCGCGCCGAGCGGAACCGAGCACGCGCCACGCGGGTATTCCAGGCTGGCGCGCGCGTGCGATTGCCACAGCTCGGGGGGCCAGGTCGAGACGGCGACCTCGTCGTCGCGCCGGACGCCATCGAGCACGTCGTCGGCCCCGAGCACGACCGGGCCGAGCGCGCGGCGCGTCTCGCGGATGCCGAGCCGCAGCGGGTGCTCGGCGATCCGACTCGCCGCGAAGCCGGGGCGCGAATCGCGCAGGAAAACCGCGATCGCCTCTGCGCCGGCACGCGCGCTCGCCTCGAGCGCGGCCACGCAGTCGGGGTCCAGCGGTCGCCACGCCTCGCCCTCGGGCCGCGCCAGGTTCAGCGTCACGAAGACCTGCCCCGGCTCGCCGCAGCTGCGCAGCACCACCGACTCCGCGAGCTGCGGAAGCGCGCCCGCGCGCGTGGCCGCCGCGAGCGCTGCGGTGAGGCGCACGCGCTCGAAGCCGGAGGTCGCTCCGGCCGCGACGCCCTCGATCCGGAAGACGTACGACGGGCACTGCAGCCGCGCCGGAGGCTCGATCTCCCAGTCGGCATGGCCGAGGAAGGCCACTGCCGCGTCGCCGCTGGCGTCGATCACCGCGCGTGCGCCAAGCTCGATCTCCCCGTCGGGACCGCGGAGCCGCAGCGCGCTCTCGCGCCGCGCGTCGGTCGCGAGCTCGACCGCGACCAGCTCCGCGTGCAGGCGCAGCGCGAGCGCGGGCTCCGCCCGACACCGATCGCCGTAGAGCGCGGAGAGCGCGGCGGGCGGCGCCGGCAGGACCCAGACCTTCCCCGCGCGCTCGGCCACGCCGCCGAGCGCGAGCGCGATCTCGCGCGGGACGCCGCCGTTGGCGAGGACCGGCTCGCCCGCATCCGCGGGCAGGTACAGGCCGCAGATCGTGTGGACCAGCGCGTGCGCGGCGTTTCCCCCGAGCCTCGCCTCGCGCTCGACCAGAAGCGTGCGCGCGCCGCAGCGCGAAGCAGCGAGCGCCGCCGCGACCCCGGCGCTTCCGCCGCCGATCACGGCCACGTCGAAGCGCGAGGCGTTCGCGGCCACCTTCACCCGCCGAGCAGGTCGGCGCGCAGCGCGCGCCGGAACAGCGCCGCCTCCGCGTCGGAGAACACGCCCTGCTGGCGCACGTGCGTGGTGTTCAGCCGCCCCGCGCGCAGCGAGAAGACCACGCCGCTTCCGGGCGAGGGCGGGACCGACGGCGCGTGGAAGGCGTTGCGGATCTCGCAGTCCAGGAAGCGCGTCATTCCGGGCAGGAACTCGTCGGTGTAGGCGAAGAAGAACGAGCAGAGCTCGCCCGCGAACGTGTGCCGCGCCATTCCGGTGTAGAAGCGGCGCGGCAGCCAGCGCGCGAAGTCCATCGCCGCGCTGCCGGCCTCGACGAGC
Source organism: Deltaproteobacteria bacterium (assembly GCA_016875225.1). Classification (NCBI taxonomy): domain Bacteria; kingdom Pseudomonadati; phylum Myxococcota; class Myxococcia; species Deltaproteobacteria bacterium. The sequence continues at coordinate 53,676 of VGRW01000011.1, read as the reverse complement.
TCCTCCTTGATCGCCGCGAGCCGCTGCGCCTTCAGCTGCGCGATCAGGCCCTCGAGGCTCTCGGCCTGCTCGGGAAACACCTGGAACCAGATCAGCGAGATGCGCGTGCCGAAGATCTCGCCCTGCCCGCCCTTCGCGCGCAGGTTCACCGGCAGCGGCACCACGAAGCTTCCCGGGTCGACGCCGCGCGCGCGAAACACCGCGTGGTGAGCGCGCACGCCCGCGGCCAGGTAGAAGAGCATCGGCGTGAGGAAACCCGCGCTCTGCTTCGCGCGCGCGACGATCCGCGCGGTCTCGTCGGGGGCGAAGCTCTCGACGTCGTAGCCGAGGTTCTGCGCGCGGCGCGCGAGCGGCCCCGCGAGCGACCTCGGCGCCCTCGCGGCGAACGAGCGCATCCGCGCCTGCCAGCGCAGCGCGTCGTCGCCGCGCGCCTTCGCGGTCTGCGCGGCCCGGGCCGTTCGCGCCTCGGCCTCCTCGGGCAGCTGGTCGGCCCGCCGCGCGCCGCGTCCGACCTCGTCGAGCCAGCGCACGAAGCGCTCGCTGCCGGAGCCGTCGAGCAGCATGTGCAGCCAGGTGAAGGCCACGTCGCTTCCGGCCGCGCCGCTGTTCCAGCGCACGACGTCGCAGCGCAGCAGATCGCCGCTCCGGCCGTCGAGGCGATCGTTCAGGCGCATCTGGATCGGCTCCGGAACCGCGCAATCCGGGCCGTCGGGGCCGGCTTCGCGCTCGTGCACCTCGATCCGCGGCGGGGTCGCGCGCGCCGCGAGATCCGTGCGGTACACCGGCGGCAGCAGGCCGAACGGCCGGCGGATCGGCGCGCGAAGCAGCGGCTGCGCGCGCGCGACCTCGGCCAGCAGCGCGCGCAGGCGCTGGAGATCGAGACCCGGCCCGAGTCGCAGCACCAGCTGCGACAGGTGGCTCGAGCCCGCGGTCCGGCGCACCTCGGCGTCGAAGGCGCGCAGGAAGCAGTCCGCGCCGGTGAGCGGAACCGGGCTAGCGGCCAGGGAGCTGGTCATGCACGCAGGCCGCCAGGGTCTCCGCGCTCGCGAGCGTCTTCTCGGTGAGCAGGCTCTCGTCGACCCAGACGCCCGTGCTCTCCTCGATCGCGAGCAGGAGCTGCGTCACCGCCAGCGAGTCGAGCCCCGCCGCGACGAGGTCGGACTGGGGCGTGAACTCGTCCCCCACCGAAAGCAGCTCGTCGCGGAGGATCTGGTGGATTCGGGTCGTCAGCGCTTCGCGGCTCCAGCTCATCGCGCCACCGTGTTTCGCACCGCGCCGCTCGGCTTGTCAAGGCGCGTTGAAACGCCGGATGCGCTCGTCTAGATTGCGGCGAGAATGCGACGCTTCGATTGGCGGCCGGCTCGCGATCCGGTGCAGCGGGCGCGATGAGGTTCCGCCGCGAGGCGCGACGCGACCGCTACGACGCGATCGTCGTGGGCAGCGGGCTGGGGGGCCTGAGCTGCGCAGCTCTGCTCGCGCGCGCCGGCCGGTCGGTGCTCGTGGTCGAGCGCCACGATCGCCCCGGCGGCTACGCGCACTCGTTCCGCCGCAACGGCTGCGTCTTCGACTCGGCGGTGCATCTGGTCGGCGGCTGCGAGCCGACGCCGTTCGAGGGCGGCGGGCTGCTGCACCGCGTGCTCGAGGCGGTCGGCGCCCGCGCGGAGCTGCGCTTCGAGCGGATCGATCCGCTCTACACCGCGGTCTACCCGGGCCTGGAGCTGCGGCCCAGGCTCGGCCTCGACGAGTTCGAGCGCTCGCACGCGCAGGTATTCCCCGCCGAGCGCAAGGGGCTTCACGACCTGCTCCAGGAGTGCCTTTCCATCCAGAGCGAGGCGCGGCGCGCGGCGGAGCTCGCCTCGCCGTTCGAGGTCATGCAGCGACCGGGGCGCTTTCCGACGCTGCTGCGCTACCGGCGCGCGACGCTTTCGCGAGTCATGGACGAGCATCTGGACGACGCGCGCGCGAAGGCGGCGTTCGCGACTTTCTGGCCGTATCTCGGCCTGCCGCCGCAGCGCGTCTCGTTCCTCTACTTCGCGACCATGCTGCTCTCGTACGTCGCCGAGGGCGCGTACTACTGCCGGGGCAGCTTCCAGCGGCTCGCGCGCGCTCTCGCGCGATCGGTCGAGCGCGACGGCGGCGAGGTGCTGCTGCGCAGCTCGGTGCGGCGCATCAGCGTCGAGGGCGGCCGGGCGACCGGCATCGTGCTCGAGAACGGGCAGCGCGTCGCGGCGCCCGTGGTGGTCTCGAACGCCGATCTGCGCCAGACGGTCTTCGAGCTCGTGGGGCCCGAGCACTTCTCCGCGCGCTTCCGACGGCCGCTGGCGCGGCTCACGCCGTCGATCTCGGCGTTCGTCACCTATCTCGCGACCGATCTCGACCTGGCCCGGCTCGGCGCGTCGCACGAGACGTTCGTGTACCCGGACTTCGACCACGAGGCCGCCTTCGGAGCGACGCTCGCGGGCCGGCCGGGCTGGTGGACCGCGACCGTGCCGACGCTCGCGGATCCTACGCTCGCGCCCGAGGGCACGCACCTGATGACGCTCACGACGCTGCTTCCCTACGGGGCGCAGCGCGACTGGCGCGCAGAGAAATCGGCGCGCGTGGACGCGATGATCCAGGTCGCGGATTCGCGCTTTCCCGGCCTGGCCGGATCGGTCCGCTTCGCCGAGGGCGGCACGCCGCGCACGCTGGAGCGCTATACACGGAACAGCGACGGAGCGATGTACGGCTGGGCGCTCTCCCCGGACCAGATCGGGCCGGGCCGGCCCGGGAACGAGACGCCGCTTCCCGGGCTCTGGCTCGCGGGTCACTGGGCGCAGCCGGGCGGCGGCGTCTACGGCGTGGTGACGTCGGGCGTGAACGCGGCGCGCGGGATCCTGGGGGTCTCGAGCGACGCCGAGCTCTTCGCAGCGCTCGCTGCGCGGGAGTGACGCGCGGCTACGAGATCGCGCCCCCGGCTCGCGAGAGCTCGCTGATCACCTGCGCGAGCGCGACGTCGCGTTCGGTGATTCCGCCGGACTCGTGCGTGACCAGGTCGATCGAGACGCGGCTCCAGACGTTGGACCACTCCGGGTGGTGATCGCGCTTCTCGGCCTCGAGCGCGACCCGCGTCATGAACCCGAACGCCGCGCTGAAGTCGGCGAAGCGCAGCTCCCGGTGCAGCTTGCCAGCGCGGATCGACCAGCCCGGCAGCGCCCGCAGGGCGCTCTCGATCTGCTTCTCGCCGAGCTTCGTGGGTGCGGCCATCCGCGGAGCCTCCCACCGGTTCGGGCGGGCGTCAAACCACGGACGAGTTCGCTAGCGTAGCCGCGTGGCGAAGAGTCGACGCAAGCTCGAACGGACGGAGGCTCGTCCCGGCGCGCTGTGGCTGGCGGCACTGCTCGGCGCGGCGTCGGCCGGCTGGGCCGCGTTCCAGTGGTGGCAGCTCGTGGTCGGACGGCGTGGCGGCGAGATCTTCTGCTCGCCGGTCGGCGGCGGTCACTGCGCCGAGGTCTGGGACTCCCCGTTCGCGGCCGCCGTGCACGCGTGGACGGGGCTGCCGGTCGCGGGCTGGGGCGTCGCCTGGGGTCTGGTCGCGTTCGCGCTTCCGCTCGTCGCGCGCGCGCGGCTCTCGCGCCGGCGAGCGGCCGAGATCTGGATCGCCGCGACGCTCTGCACCGGCGTCGCGGGCGCGCTCGGCGTGGCGGCGCTGATCGGCATCTCGCTGCGCTTCGGCGCGCTCTGCACCACCTGCGGGCTCACCTACCTGCTCATGCTCGGCTACGCGGCGCTGTGCTTCTACGGCGTGAGCAAGACGCTGCGCGCCGATCTGGCACACGGAGCGGGGCTGGCCGCCGGTGCGCTGGTCGTCGCGTTCGCGGTCCTGCTCGTGCCCGGACTGGGCACGCCGCAGAACCCGATGGGTGCGGGGGCGCGAGCCGTCTCCGAGGTCGCGCGGCTTCCCGCGGGGGGCAGCGACGACGCGGAGCTCGCTCGCTTCATCCGCGAGGCGTCCCCGGAGCTGCGCCAGATGCTTTCCGACACGCTGGCCGACTACGCGGCGAGCCCGGTCCTGACGCCGCCGCCCACGCGAACCGTGATCGGCCCGCCGAACGCGCGCCTGGCCCTGACCGAGTGGTCCGACACACTCTGCAGTCACTGCGCCCAGCTGCACCAGACACTCGAGCAGCTCCGGCAGCGCTTCGGCCACGACGCCTTCTCGCTCGCTCCCCACTACTACCCGCTCGATCCGGCCTGCAACGCGAGCGTCCAGCGCGAAAAGAGCAACCCCGTGCCCTGCACGAGCGCGCGCGCGCAGATCTGCGCCGAGGGCCGGCCCGGGGCGTTCGAGATGAGCGGCGAGCTGTTCCGGCGCCAGCGCGAGCTCTCCGAGCCGATCGTGCTCGAGATCGCCTCGCGGGTGTTGCCGCGCGCGGAGCTCGACGCCTGTCTGCGCGCGCCCGAGACCGAGCGCAAGCTCCAGGACGACATCGCCTGGGCGGTCGCGAACGACATCCACGGCACGCCCATGCTTCTGGTCGGAGGGCGCAAGACGCTGCCCTTCCCGCCGCTGCTCTACGCGCTCGCGCTCACGCGCGGCTCGCCCACGCACCCGGAGTTCGCCGCGCTCCCGCCGCCCAAGCCGCTGCCGAAGCACGAGCACTAGGCGCGGGAGCTCAGCCCCTCGGCCCGGTCGCGGGCGTCGGGTCGCGCTCCTCGAGGATGTTCTCCACGCGGTGGCGGATCATCGACTTCCACTGCGGGTGGGTGAGGATCCAGAAGCGCTCGGCGCGAATCGCCTCGAGCACCAGATCGCCGACGCGGCGCGGGTCGAGGCCGCTGGCGAGCATCGACTCGACCATCTTTCGGCGAATCTCGCCCTCGGGGCTGGTGCGGTCCTGCGGCAGGTGGTGGCGCACGGCCTCGGGCTGGTTGCGCTCGGACGACTCGAGGATCTTGGTGTTGATCCAGCCCGGGCAGAGCACCGACACGCGCACGCCCGGCTTCCCCTGCGCGGCGAGCTCGTTGAAGAGCGCCTCCGAGAGCGCGACGACCGCGTGCTTGGTCACGCCGTAGAGCGCGTTACCCGCGCCGCTGATCAGCCCGGCCATCGACGCGGTGTTCACGATCTGGCCCTCGCCCTGCTCGAGCAGGATCGGCGTGAACGTGCGCACGCCGTGGACCACGCCCATCAGGTTCACTCCGACGATCCATTCCCAGTCGTGGAGCGTGCTCTCCCAGGTCGGCACGCCGCCGTGTGCGACGCCCGCGTTGTTGCAGACCACGTGTACGGCGCCGAACGCGTCGAGCGCGCGCCGCGCGAGCGCGTCGACCTCGTCCTGACGCGAGACGTCGGTCGCGACCGGCAGCACCTCGGCGCCGGTCTCTTCGAGCTCGCGGGCGACGGAGCGCAGCCGATCCGCGTCGACGTCGGCCAGGACCAGCTTCATTCCCGCGAAGGCGAAGCTCTCCGCCATGCCGCGGCCGATTCCGCTCGCGGCGCCGGTGATCACGGCGACCTTGCCCAGGACTTCCTTCATCGCGCCCTCCCCTCGGTTTCGATCAGCGAAGCGTCGGAGTCAGCGCGTGCCGTGCCGGTGACAGTGCAGGCACGCGCCCGAGACTTCTCTCGTCAGGGTGTAGCTCGGCGGCTCCGCGGATACGCCGCGCCGCGCGGCTGCGAGGTCCGCGCGGAACTGATCGCGGTGCTCGTCGACCAGCGGGTGGTTCGTGCGGATGCCTTCGCGACCGAGCCGCCCGGTCGCGTCCTCCATGATCACGAGCAGGCGCGCGATCTCGTCGCGCTGCGCCGGGCCGACGCCCGCCGGATCGTTCACCAGCGCGTCGATGCGATTCACGTCGCGCGCCAGCTGCCACATCACCGACTTCAGCTGCTCCTTGGTGATGTAGTCGAAGTTCGGCCCGTAGGTCAGCGGCCGCATGAAGCTGCCGATCTTCGCGCAGCCGAGCATTCCCGCGCCGAGCGCGAGAGCCGTGACCAGGCCGAGAACCCTGCGCCGCATCCGTCCCCCTTTCCCGCGGACAGTACAATGCCGCGATGTCTTTCGTCGCTCGGCTTGGCTGGGTCGCTGTGGCGCTCGCGGGCGCCGGTTCGCTCGGGGTCGTCGCGCTCTCCCGCGGAGAGACGATCTCGAGCACCTGGTTCCTGGTCGCGGCGCTGTGCACGTACGCGCTGGGCTACCGCTTCTACTCGGCGTTCCTGGCCGCGCGCGCGCTCGCGCTCGACGACGCGCGAATCACGCCCGCGCACCGGCTCGCCGACGGCAAGGACTTCGTGCCGACCAACCGCTGGGTGGTCTTCGGCCACCACTTCGCGGCGATCGCCGGTCCGGGGCCGCTGGTCGGGCCGATCCTCGCGGCGCAGTTCGGCTACCTGCCCGGCACGCTCTACATCCTGATCGGGGTCGTGCTCGGCGGCGCGGTGCAGGACTTCACGATCCTGGTCGGCTCGCTGCGCCGCAACGGCAAGAGCCTGGGGCAGATGGTCCGCGAGGAGATCGGACCCGTCGGCGGCACCGCGGCCCTGCTCGGCGTGCTCGCGATCATGGTCATCCTGATCGGCGTGCTGGGGCTCGTGGTCGTGAACGCGATGTTCGGCAGCCCCTGGGCGACCTCGACCGTCGCGGCGACGATCCCGATCGCGCTGTTCATGGGCGTGTACATGGTCCGGATCCGCCCCGGGCAGGTGCTCGAGGCCAGCCTGATCGGCGTCGCGCTCGTGCTCCTGGCCGTGGTCGGCGGGCGCTGGATCGACGAGCACCAGGCGCTGCGCGCGTACTTCGACCTCGACAAGAGGTCGCTTGCGATCGCGATCATCGGCTACGGCTTCGTGGCGAGCGTACTTCCGGTCTGGCTCCTGCTCGCGCCGCGCGACTACCTGTCGGCGTTCGTGAAGATCGGCACGGTCGCGCTGCTCGCGGCTGGCCTGCTCTGGGTGCGCCCGGACGTGCAGCTCCCCGCGCTCACGAAGTTCATCGACGGGACGGGCCCGGTCTTCGCCGGAAAGGTCTTCCCGTTCTGCTTCATCACGATCGCCTGCGGCGCGATCTCGGGCTTCCACGCGCTGATCTCGAGCGGCACCACGCCCAAGCTTCTCGACCGCGAGAGCGACGCGCGCTTCATCGGCTACGGCGCGATGCTGATGGAGAGCTTCGTCGCGATCATGGCGCTGCTCTCCGCGGGCGTGATGCACCCGGGCGTGTACTTCGCGATCAACTCGCCGCCGTCGCTGATCGGGACCGACGTCGCGAGCGCCGCGCAGGTGATCAGCGGCTGGGGCTTCGCTCTCGACCCGGTCGCGTTCGAGGCGCTCACCCGAAGCGTGGGCGAGACCACGCTGCTCTCGCGCACCGGCGGCGCGCCGAGCCTGGCGGTGGGAATGGCCGAGATCTTCTCGCGCGCGCTCGGCGGCGATGCCATGAAGGCGCTCTGGTACCACTTCGCGATCATGTTCGAGGCGCTCTTCATCCTGACCACGCTCGACGCCGGAACGCGCGTCGGGCGCTTCATGATCCAGGACATGCTCGGCAATCTCTGGGCTCCGCTCGGGCGCACGTCGTCGCTTCCGGCCAACCTGCTCGCGTCGGGCCTGATCGTCGCGGGCTGGGGCTATTTCCTGTACCAGGGCGTGATCGATCCGCTGGGCGGGATCAACTCGCTCTGGCCGCTCTTCGGCATTGCCAATCAGCTGCTCGCGGCCACGGCGCTCGCGCTCGCGACGACGGTCTTCGTGAAATCGGCGCGGCCGCGCTTCGCGTTCGCGACCGGGATTCCGCTGGCCTGGCTGCTCTCGGTGACGATGACGGCGGGCTGGCAGAAGATCGTCGATCCCGACCGAAGGCTCGGCTTCCTCGCGCAGGCCGAGTACCTGTCGGGCCAGCTCGCGCAGGGCCTGGTCGCGCCCGAGAAGGTGCTCCAGACGCAGACCCTGATCTTCAATGCGCGACTCGACGCGGTGATCACGGGCCTGTTCATGCTCCTGGTCGCGATCGTGGTGCTGGACGCCGCGCGGGTGTGGTGGACGACCCTTCGGGGTGCGTCGTGAGCCGACTGCGACGCGCGCTCGCGGCCGTTCGCGACTTCCTGCGCGGCTACGTCGGGGCGACCGAGCTCGGCGCCGATCCGCGCCGCGCGCTCTGCGAGCACGGAGAGAAGCGCGGTCGCTGCTGCTAGCGACCCGGGTTCGCCTGGCGCACTTCCGCCCAGGCCCAGTCGAGCCAGGGCAGCAGCTCCTCGACGTCGTCGCGCTCGATCGTGGCGCCGCACCAGATGCGCAGGCCCGCCGGCGCGTCTCGGTAGCTCGCGATGTCGAGCGCCACGCCCTCCTTCTCGAGCAGCGCGACCAGCTTCTTCACCACGTCGGCGCGCGCGGCCTCGGCCTGCGCCTCGAACCAGGGGTCGACGATCTTCAGGCAGACGGAGGTGCAGGAGCGGGTCGTGCGCTCGCTAGCTAAGAACTCGATCCAGGGCGTGCGCGCGACCCAGGCCGCCACCACCGCGAGGTTGCCCTCGCTGCGCACGACCAGCGCGTCGAGCCCGCCGACGCGCTCGGCCCAGGCGAGGCCGTCGAGCGCGTCCTCGACGCAGAGCATGGACGGCGTGTTGATGGTCGCGCCGGAGAAGAGCTCGGAGTCGAGCTTGCCCTTCTTCGTCAGCCGGAAGATCTTCGGGAGCGGCCGCGGCGGGGTGTAGCTCTCCAGGCGCGCGACCGCGCGCGGCGAAAGCGCGAGCATGCCGTGCGCGGCCTCGCCGCCGAGCACCTTCTGCCAGCTCCAGGTCACCACGTCGAGCTTGCGCCAGGGAAGCTTCATCGCGAACACGGCCGAGGTCGCGTCGCAGAGCACGAGCCCGGAGTGCGTCTCCGGGATCCAGCCGTCGTCGGGCACGCGCACGCCCGAGGTCGTGCCGTTCCAGGGGAAGACCACGTCGCGGTCGAAGTCGACCTGCGACAGGTCGGGAAGCTCTCCGTACGGCGCCGAGAGCACGCGCGCGTCGAGCCGGAGCTGCTTCGTCAGGTCCGTGACCCACTCCTGGCCGAAGCTCTCCCAGGCGAGCACGTCGACCGGGCGCTCGCCGAGCAGTGACCACATCGCCATCTCGAACGCGCCGGTGTCGGAGGCCGGCACGATCGCGAGCTTGTAGTCGGCGGGCATGCCGAGCAGGCGGTGACTGCGCTCGATCACCGCCGCGAGCCGCTCCTTGGGCTGCTTCGCGCGGTGCGAGCGACCGACCAGGGCGTCCTTCAGCGCGTCGAGGCTCCAGCCCGGGCGCTTCGCGCAGGGGCCGGAGGAGAATTCGGGGCGACTCGGGCGATCGTTCGGCTTGGTGGGGCGCATCGTGGCCGCAGGCTACTGATTCGACCGGGGGCGCGCATCTGTGCTACTAGACGGCCGCCCGCAACCGGGAAGAGGGAGCCCGTCCGATGCACAAGTTCGTCCCGCGCTTCGTTTGGTCCGGCGCCGCCGCGGCGCTCCTTTCGATCCTCGCCGCCGCCTCGGCGCACGCGAGCGAGGCGTCGCTCGTGCTGCCGAGCTTCGCGGACCCCGCCTTCTTCGGCGGCTCGACCAGCGGCGCCAGCATCCTCATGTGGGGCCTGCTGGTCTGCGCCCTCGGGATGGGCTTCGGACTGTTCCAGTACATGCAGCTCCGGAACATGTCGGTCCACAAATCGATGCTCGAGATATCCGAGCTCATCTACGCGACCTGCAAGCAGTATCTCGTCACGCAGGGCAAGTTCATCGCGATCCTCTGGCTCTTCATCGGCGCGGTCATCGTGCTCTACTTCGGGTTCCTGATCCAAGACGCCGAGATGACTCCGTTCCGGGTCGCCATGATCCTCGGCTTCAGCCTGATCGGAATCGCCGGCAGCTACGGGGTCGCCTGGTTCGGCATCCGCGTGAACACCTTCGCGAACTCGCGCACCGCGTTCGCGAGCCTGCGCGGCAAGCCCTTCCCCACCTATTCCATTCCGCTCCAGGCGGGAATGTCGATCGGCATGGTGCTGATCTCGGTCGAGCTGCTGATCATGCTGGCGATCCTGCTCTTCGTGCCCGGCAGCTTCGCCGGCCCCTGCTTCATCGGCTTCGCGATCGGCGAATCGCTCGGCGCGGCCGCGCTGCGCATCGCCGGCGGCATCTTCACCAAGATCGCGGACATCGGCTCCGACCTGATGAAGATCGTCTTCAAGATCAAGGAGGACGACGCGCGAAACCCGGGCGTGATCGCGGACTGCACCGGCGACAACGCGGGCGACTCGGTCGGCCCCTCGGCGGACGGCTTCGAGACCTACGGCGTGACGGGCGTGGCGCTGATCACCTTCATCCTGCTGGCGTCCCACGACCCCCAGGTCCAGGTGCAGCTTCTGGTCTGGATCTTCGCGATGCGCATCATGATGGTGATCGCGAGCCTGGCCGCCTACTTGATCAACGACGCGATCGCCCGCGGGCGCTACGCGAACTCCGACCACATGGACTTCGAGCAGCCGCTCACGTTCCTGGTCTGGCTGACCTCGATCGTCTCGGTGGTGCTCACGTACATCGTCTCGTACGCGCTGATCGCCGACCTCGGTGACGGGACGCTCTGGTGGAAGCTATCCACGATCATCACCTGCGGCACGCTCGCGGGCGCGATCATCCCCGAGCTCGTGAAGGTCTTCACGTCGGTGAACTCTCGCCACGTGCGCGAGGTCGTGACGAGCTCCCGCGAGGGCGGCGCGTCGCTGAACATCATCTCCGGCCTGGTCGCGGGCAACTTCAGCGCCTACTGGATGGGCATGGTGATCGTCGCGCTGATGGGCATCGCCTGGGGCGTCTCGACGATGGGGCTGCAGGCGCTGTTCCCGATCGCCGGCTCGATGATCGACGCCTCGCCGGTCTTCGCCTTCGGCCTGGTCGCATTCGGCTTCCTGGGCATGGGCCCGGTCACGATCGCGGTCGACAGCTACGGGCCGGTCACCGACAACGCGCAGTCCGTCTACGAGCTCTCGCTGATCGAGGCGATCCCGAACGTGAAGTCCGAGGTGAAGCGGGACTTCGGCTTCGAGCCGAGCTTCGAGCGCGCCAAGGAGTTCCTCGAGGAGAACGACGGCGCCGGCAACACGTTCAAGGCCACCGCGAAGCCGGTGCTGATCGGCACCGCGGTCGTGGGCTCCACGACGATGGTCTTCTCGATCATCCTCTCGCTCACCAACGGCATGACCACGGATCTCGAGAACCTCTCGCTGATCCACGCGCCCTTCCTGCTCGGCCTGATCACGGGCGGCGCGATGATCTACTGGTTCTCGGGCGCGTCGATGCAGGCGGTCTCGACCGGCGCCTACCGCGCGGTCGAGTTCATCAAGCAGAACATCCGGCTCGAGGGCGTCGAGAAGGCGTCGGTCGAGGACAGCAAGAAGGTGGTCGAGATCTGCACGATCTACGCGCAGCGCGGCATGTTCAACATCTTCCTGGCGATCTTCTTCGGCACGCTGGCCTTCGCCTGCGTAGAGCCATTCTTCTTCATCGGCTACCTGATCTCGATCGCGATCTTCGGCCTGTACCAGGCGATCTTCATGGCCAACGCGGGCGGCGCCTGGGACAACGCCAAGAAGATCGTCGAGACGGAGCTGAAGGCGAAGGGCACGCCGCTCCACGACGCCTGCGTGGTGGGCGACACGGTCGGCGACCCGTTCAAGGACACCTCGTCGGTGGCGCTGAACCCGGTGATCAAGTTCACCACGCTGTTCGGGCTGCTCGCGGTCGAGCTCGCCGTCGAGCTGGGGCACAGCAACCCGGCACTCACGCACGTGCTCGCGGCGGGCTTCTTCGTCGTCTCCGCGTACTTCGTCTACCGCTCCTTCTACGGCATGCGGATCGAGGGCGCCTCGGCCTAGCGCGAAGCCGCTGCGGTGTAGACTCGCGCCGTGCCGGAAACGCTCGACGCGGGTCTGATCGCCGAGATCACGCTGCGCACGCTCGCGGTCTGCGGGGCCGCGCTCGCGTTTGCGGTCGCGGTCGGAGTTCCGATCGGGGTCTGGCTCGGCGCGCGGCGCTTCCCCGGCCGCGCGGCGATCGTGGCGCTGGTGAACTCCGGCATGGGCGCGCCGCCGGTCGTGGTGGGCCTGCTCGTGGCGCTCTTGCTCTGGCGAAGCGGGCCGCTCGGCGCGCTCGGGCTCATGTACTCGCAGCCGGCGATGGTCTTCGCGCAGGTCCTGATCGCGCTGCCGCTGGTGGTCGGGATCACGCTCGCGGCGGTCGGCGCGCTCGACGAGGACTGGGCGCTCCAGGTGCGGACGCTGGGCATCCCGCGCCGCTACCGCGCCTGGCTTCTGCTGCGCGAGATCCGCATGGGGCTGCTCGCGGCCGTGATCGTCGCGCTCGGCGGCATCCTCTCCGAGGTCGGCGCGGTGATGATGGTCGGCGGCAACCTCGAGGGCGAGACGCGCGTGCTCACGACCGCGATCCTGATGCACACGCAGATGGGCCGCTTCGAGACCGCACTCGCGCTCGCGGGCGTGCTGCTTCTGCTGATGCTCGCGCTCGCCGGGCTGCTCACCTGGATCCAGCAGGCGGACCGGCGGTGAGCGGGCGCGTGATCGTGCGGGCGCGCGAGCTGGTCGTGCGGCGGCGCTCGCGCGCGGCGCGCTTCGAGCTCCGCGTGCCCGACCTCGAGCTGCGCGCGGGCGAGGTGCTCTGCGTGCTCGGGCCCAACGGCGCCGGAAAGAGCACGCTGCTGCGCGCGCTCGCGGGCCTCTCGCCGCCGATCGCCGGCTCGATCGAGCGCGGGGCGGACCGGGTGACGATGGTCTTCCAGCGGCCGGTCGCACTTGCGGGAACGGTCGGGCACAACCTGCACGCCGCGCTCTACGGATCGGGGCTCTCGCGCGCCGAACGCGACGCGCGCCGTGCGCGCGCGCTCGCGCGCTTCGGCATCACACACCTCACGACGCGGCGCGCCGCCGCGCTCTCGGGCGGCGAGCTGCGCAGGCTCGCGCTGGCGCGCGCGTTCGCGCTCGAGCCCGCGGCGCTTCTGCTCGACGAGCCCTTCGAGGATCTCGACGCCGCCGCGCAGGAGTCGCTCTCGCTCGACCTGCGCGCGGCGCTGGCCGAGACCGGCGTCGCAGTCGCTCTGGTGACCCACGACCTGCGCCGCGCGGTCTCGATCTCGGATCGACTCGCGGTGCTGCACGGCGGGTGCGTACGGCAGGTCGGCGCGACGGCCGAGGTGCTCGAGCGCCCTGCGACCGCGACGATCGCGCGGCTGGTCGGAATGTCGAACCTGGTGCCGGGCGTCGTGGCGGAGGACGGCCGCAGCATCGCGATCGACGCCGAGCACCGGCTCGCGGCGGCCTGCGCATTCCCGCCCGGGACTCCGGTGCTCGCCGGGCTTCGGCCCGAGCGGCTCAAGCTCGACGTCGGCCGCGGCGAGACCGAGCGGCTCAAGCTCGACGTCGGCCGCGGCGAGACCGAGCCGATCGGAAAGGGAATCGTCCGGCGCGTGGTTTCCGACGGACTTCTGTGTACGGTCGCGATCGCCTGGGCCGGCCACGAGCTGCGCACGCATCTGGTCGCGGGCCGCGGCCTCGCGAAGACGCTCGCCCCCGGCGACGCGGTGCTGCTCTCGGCGCAGGCGGGCGACGTGCACGTCCTCGCGCGCGACTCGGGCGCGGATCAGGACGCCGCGTCGAGCTCCGGCGCGGCATCTGCGAGCGCCTCCAGGAACAGATCGACCGTGAGGATCTCCGGCAGCACGACCGGCCGATCCGGGGCGCCGGGCGAGTAGACCAGATACAGCGGCACGCCCGCCTTGCCGAAGCGCGCGAGCTCGAGTCGGATCGCCTCGTCGCGGCGCGTCCAGTCGCCGGCGAAGACCTCGAAGCCGAGCCGCGCAAGCGCCTCGCGCACGCGCGCGTCCGCAAAGACGATGTGCTCGTTCACCTTGCAGGTCAGGCACCAGTCCGCGGTGAAGTAGACGAAGACGGGCTTGCCACTCGCCAGCGCCTCGCCGATCTGCTGCGGCGCGAACGCGCGCGCGCTCGCGACGCCCGCCTCGGGCTGCGCGGGCAGATCGCTCCGGGCTCCGGCGACCGGAAGCGCGCCGAGGCCGAGGGCTGCGAACCCGATCAGCGAGATCAGGGCCAGACGCGCGACGCCCGGACGCTCCGCGCGCTGCAGCGTCCCGAAGAGCCAGGCTCCGGCGGCGACGACGAGCAGGTACGCGAGCAGCGCCGTCTGCGCGCCCGCTCCCGCCGAGCGCCCCATGATCCAGAGCAGCCAGACGACCGTGCCGAGGAGCGCGAAGCCGAGCCCCGCGCGCAGGTGCAGCATCCAGCGTCCGCTGCGCGGGATGAAACGCGCCCAGCCCGGCACCAGCGTCACGAGCACGAACGGAAGCGCGAGACCGACGCCGATCGCGAGGAAGATCGCGACGATCAGCGGCCAGGGGCTCGCGAACGCGAAGCCCACGGCCGTGCCCAGGAACGGCGCCGAGCAGGGCGTCGCCACGACCACCGCGAGCAGCCCCTCGAAGAAGCTGCGCCGCGCGCCGACCGCGCTCTCGCCCGCGGCGGCCAGGCGCGTCACGTCGAAGCCGATCTCGTAGACGCCGAACAGGTTCAGCGCGAAGACGACCAGCACCGCCGCCACCGCCGCGACGAAGAGCGGCTCCTGGAACTGGAAGCCCCAGCCGACGGAGGTTCCCGCGGCGCGCAGGGCGCCGACGACCCCCGCGAGCGCGAGCATGGTCACCAGCACGCCGGCGAGATAGGCGACACCGTATTGGATCACCACGCCGCGATGCTTGTGCGCGAGCTCCGCGATGCCGAAGACCTTGATCGCCAGCACCGGCAGCACGCACGGCATCAGGTTCAGGATCAGCCCCCCCGCGAGCGCGAGCAGGAGCGCGCGCCAGAGCGGGACCGCGAGCGCGGGGCTCGCCAGCTCCGCGGGCTCGAGCCACGGGCTGTCCAGCGCGAGTACGTTCGCGCCCGCCTCCGCGCGCGGAAGCGGCAGATCGACCTCGACGTACGCGGGCCGACCGTCGCGGTCGAGCGCGAGTGCGCCGCGCAGCCGTTCACCCGCGTCGTGCGGAGAATCCGCGGCCGCGCGGCCCGAGAGCGTGAGCAGGAATCCGCCCGCCAGGAAGTCGGGGCGGCGTCCTCCCGTGACCTCGAGCTCGACGCCGTCGATCCGGTCCGGAACGAACGCGCTCGTAGCATTGCGCGTTCCCGGCGCGAGCGTCGGGCAGTCCGCCGGATCCGCGCCCGGCGCGGAGCAGCCGCGCACGGCGAGCGCCGCGCGGAACTCGTCGCCGGGCCGGATCGCCGAGCGCGAGTAGACCGCCTCGAGCTCGAGTCCGAGCTGCGCCGGGTCGCGCGGGACCCGCGCGCTCCACGCCTCGAAGAACGCGTGCGTCTCCGGATCGGGAAGCGCCGGCTCGGGATCGACGCGGACCGTGCGGCGCAGCCGCGCCTCGCCGGGGATGCACTGCACCTCGCAGGCGAGGAACTCCACGTGGACCTGGATCTCGACCTCGCCGCGCGTCTCCGGCGCGAAGACCGCCTCGGAGATCAGCATCACCTCGCGCGAGTAGCCGTAGGTCGTGACGAAGCCGTCGGCCTCGCGGAAGACCTCGGGGAACGGCCACGCGATCGGGGCGACCTGCGCGCCGTCGATCGTCCAGGTGAGCTTGGTCGGCAGCCCCGACTGACCGGAGTTTCGCCAGTAGACGTGCCAGCGGCGGTCGAGGTTGAAGTGCACCCCGAGCCGCAGCGGCTCTCCGGGGGCGACCGACTCGCTCTCCACGTACAGGCGGGCCTCGACCCGCGCGTCGTCGCCGTCCGCAGCTCCGACCCCGACCGCGGACTCGGGCAGCTCGGGAAGCGCCCGGGCGGAGCCCGCCGCGAGCAGGCCGAGCAGCAGGATCGGAATCGCCAGGCGCATCGTCCGCCAGAATCTACAGGAGCCCGACCGCGCCGGCTCCGGCCTTGACACCACCGGGTCGGGCTCGATCGTCTCAGTCGACGGCGACGGTCCGCCGACCGCCGCACGGAGGTATCGAATCGAATGAAACGCGTGGTCCTGTTCATCGTCACCAACCTGGCCGTTCTCGTGGTTCTCGGGATCGTCGCGCGGCTGCTCGGGGTGGACCGGGCCGTGCCGGGTCAGTACGGCGCCCTGCTCGCGTTCGCGGCGATCTTCGGCATGGGCGGCTCGTTCATCTCGCTTGCGATCTCGAAGTGGAGCGCGAAGCGGATGATGGGCGTGAAGGTGATCGCGGAGCCGCGCGGCGACGCGGAGCAGTGGCTCGTGAACGCCGTGGCGCGCCACGCGCAGGCGGCGGGAATCGGCATGCCCGAGGTCGGCATCTTCGACGCGCCGCAGCCCAACGCGTTCGCGACCGGCGCGCGGCGCGACTCGGCGCTGGTCGCGGTCTCGACGGGGCTGCTCCACTCGATGAACCGAGAGCAGGTGGACGCGGTCCTCGGCCACGAGATCTCTCACGTCGCCAACGGCGACATGGTCACGCTCACGCTGATCCAGGGCGTGCTCAACACCTTCGTGATGTTCCTGTCGCGCGTGATCGGGGGAATCGTCGACAAGGCGGTGTTCCGCTCCGAGCGCGAGCACGGCCCCGGCTACTTCCTGTCGGTGATGGCGCTGCAGATCCTCTTCGGGCTGCTCGCGAGCGTGGTCGTGTTCTGGTTCTCGCGCCAGCGCGAGTTCCGCGCGGACGCCGGCGGCGCGCGCCTTGCGGGCCGGCCGAACATGATCTCGGCGCTCGAGCGCCTGAAGGCCGCGCACGAGCAGCCGCTCCCCGATCAGCTCGGCGCGTTCGGGATCTCGGGCGGTGGCAAGGCGATCTCGCGCCTGTTCATGACCCACCCGCCGCTCGACGAGCGGATCGCCGCGCTGCGCGCGATGCAGGGCTAGTCGGCCTTCGCCGGCCCTCCAGCCCGGATCGCAGCGGCGACCTCGCGCGCGATCTCCTGGCGGACGGTGGCGGCGTCGTCCGGCGTGCGGTCGTAGCTCGCGGACCAGATCTCGGAGGCGTCCGCCGCGCGGATCAGGCGGGCGGTGATCCGGACCTGATCTCCCGAGCGGCGCACGCTGCCGGAGACGACCGATCCGATCCCGTCCTTTCGGGCGATCTCCGCGGACGGGCGCGTGACCACGCGGAGCGCGTCGACTCCCGAGAGCGTCTGGATCAGCTCCTCGGCGATGCCATCCGCGAGCCGCGCAGGGTCCGCGTCGGGTCCGACGTTCTCGAAGGGAAGCACGGCGACCGAGGCGAGCGGAGCGACGGAGGGCCCCGGAGCGCGCCAGATCGTCGTCAGGTAGGCGACTCCGGCGAGCCCGATCATGCCCGGGGCGACCAGCGCCCCGAGGACCAGGAGCACCAAACGTCGGAATTCGGGCTGTCTCGCGGCGGGCGCGGCGCTGCGAACGAGATAGGCGCGTAGGGGCGCAGGCGCCTGCTCCAGCGTCTGCTCGCCCAGATCCTGAAAGCGAAGCTCGAGCTTCCTGTCGAGCTGTGCGCGAACCGCCTCGGAAATGCAGATCGCCCCCGGCGCCGCCAGATCCCGCAGCCTCGAGGCGACGCTCGCCGGCCGCTCGCCGCTGTGCACGCCGATCCTGGACTCGGCGCCCGCGATCGACGAGATCTCGCGCGCGCAGGCCACCGCCGCCGCCGCCGTCGCGAACTCCGCCATGAACTCGCCGTCGCCGCTCTCGAGCACCCGACCCTGGTGCTCGCGGAAGATCGGCCCGAGTTCTTCGCGCCAGGCCATGCTCGGGTCGGCGCCGCACACGTTGCCGCTCAGGATCGCCGGGGGTCTTCGCTGCTCTGCACTCGAGGTCATGCCTCCTCCTACTACCGCGGCGAGCCGCGCTTGCCACCCTCGCGCGCGGCGCGGCGGTAGCCCGGACGTGTGGCGCGCTCGGCGGCGTCCTGCGCCTCCTGCCGGCGCGCTTCGATCGCCTCGCGCGGCGGGCGCGAGGGGATCAGGCAGTCGGGTCCGTCCCCGATCAGATCCGCGCGTCCGGCCTGCTCGAGCGCCTGGTGCACCGTGAAGTAATTCTCGGGCGCGAAGAACTGCAGCAGCGCGCGCTGCACCTTCCGGTCGTGCAGCTTGCGCGCGGTCTCGACCGGCTTCATCGAGAACGGATCGAGCCCCGTCCAGTACATGCAGGTCGCCAGGTCCATCGGCGCGGGGATGAAGTCCTGCACCTGCCGCGGCCGGTAGCCGCGCTGCTTCAGGAAGATCGCGAGCTCGATCATGTCCTCCACCGTCGAGCCCGGATGGCTCGCGATGAAGTACGGCACCAGGAACTGCTCCTTGCCGGCGCGGCGCGACGCCGCCTCGAAGCGCTCCGCGAACTCCTCGAAGGCCTCGATCCCGGGCTTCTTCATGCGCGCGAGCACTCGCTCCGAGACGTGCTCCGGAGCGACCTTGAGATGGCCGCCGACGTGGTGGGCGGCGAGCTCGTCGAGGTACTCCGGGTCCTTCCGCGCCAGGTCCATGCGGATGCCCGAGGCGACGTGCACCTTCACCACGCCCGGCACGGCGCGCGCCTCGCGCATCAGCGCCTTGGTGGGCTCGTGGCTGGTGCCGAGCAGCTTGCACACCGTCGGGTGTACGCAGGACAGGCGCCGGCAGACCGCCTCGGCCTCGGGCTTCGTGCAGCGCATCCGGTACATGTTCGCGGTCGGCCCGCCGAGGTCGCTCACGTGCCCGGAGAAGCCGGGGGTCTGCGCGAGCGCGCGGACCTCGCCGAGGATCGACTCGGGGCTGCGGCTCTGGATCGCTCGGCCCTGGTGCATCGTGATCGAGCAGAACGAGCAGCCGCCGAAGCACCCGCGCATGATCTGGATCGAGTCCTTGATGATCTGCCAGGCCGGGATCTCCTCCGTGTAGCGAGGATGGGGCCGACGCGTGTACGGCAGGTCGTAGAGCGCGTCCATCTGCGCCTCGGAGAGCGCGAGCGTCGGGGGATTCACGACCAGCATCCGGTCGCCGTGCTTCTGCAGCAGGCGGCGGGCGTTGCGCGGGTTCGTCTCGCGGTGCATGTCGTGGGTCATCACGGCGAAGGCGGATTTGTCGGCGACGACGCTCTCGAAGCTCGGCAGGACCACGTCCCGGTCCGATCCGCTCGCGCCGCCGAAGTGGTGCGTCGGAACGGCCTCGGACTTCCCGAGCAGGTACGCGAGCCCGCGCAGGTCGCGGAGCCCCTCGACGCCGAGACCCGCGTCGAGTCGCCGCGCGATCTCGAGAATCGCCACCTCGCCCATCCCGTACACCAGCGCGTGTGCCTTCGACGTGACCAGGCTGCTCGGCCAGACCTTGTCGGACCAGTAGTCGTAGTGCGCGATGCGGCGCAGCGAGCCCTCGACGCCGCCCGCGATCACGGGCACGCCCGGGAACGCCTCGCGGCAGCGCTGCGCGTACACGGCGAGCGCGCGGTCGGGGCGCAGGCCGGTGCGCCCCCCGGGCGAGTACGCGTCGGCGTTGCGGCGCTTCCGGTTCGCCGTGTAGTGGTTGATCAGCGAGTCCATGTTGCCCGCGCTCACGCCGAAGAAGAGCCGCGGCTGGCCGAGCGACCGAAACGCTTCGGCGCTTCGCCAGTCGGGCTGGGGCAGGATCGCGACGCGGTAGCCGTTCGCCTCGAGCCAGCGGCCGAGGATCGCCGCCGCGAACGACGGGTGGTCGATGTACGCGTCGCCCGAGACCAGCACGACGTCGGGCTGCGTCCAGCCGCGCGCGCGGATCTCGTCCGCGCTGGTGGGCAGGAACTCGTCGCTGGAGGCGGGCTTCGTGCGGCGCATGGGGGCCGCGGAGTATAGCCTCCGCCGCGTGAGCGAAGAGATCCCTCCCTGCCCGCACCGCCCGCCCTGCCCCGGCTGCCCGAATTACGGCGAGCCGGGGATCGCGCGCGGAGCGGCGCTGCGGCTCGCCGAGCTCGCGTCTCGCGCGGGCCTGCCCGGGCCGGAAGTCCACGTCGGCGCGGCGCTGGGATTTCGCACCCGCGCCAGGCTCGCGGTTCGCGGCCGCGCGCGCGCGCCGAAGCTCGGGATCTTCGCGGAGGGAACGCACCGGGTCACCGACATTCCCCGGTGTCGGATCCACCACCCGCTCGTGAACGAAGTCGCCGCCGCACTGCGCCGCGCGATCCGCGCCAGCGGCGTGGCGCCGTATGGCGAGGACTCGAAGCTCGGCCAGCTCCGCTATGCGCAGATCGCGGTCGAGCGCGCCACGTCGCGCGCGCAGGTCGTTCTGGTCGGAAACGACGCGACCCCGGATCCGCTGCGCTCCACCTTCACGGCGCTCGAGCGCGAGCTCGGGCCGCGGCTCTCGGGGCTGTTCTGGAACGGAAATCCCGGCGGCGCGAACGCGATCCTCGGGC
Source organism: Deltaproteobacteria bacterium (assembly GCA_016875225.1). NCBI lineage: Bacteria > Pseudomonadati > Myxococcota > Myxococcia > Deltaproteobacteria bacterium. The sequence goes on along the minus strand of VGRW01000011.1, from coordinate 33,298 downwards.
CGCTCTGGGAGCGCGTCTCGGGCGAAGAGGCGCTGCGCGAGACGATCGCGGGCGTCGACGTGTTCCAGCCGCCCGGGGCGTTCGGCCAGAGCCACGCCGGGCTCTTCGAGGTTCTCGCGAGCCGGGCGCGAGCGGCGGTTCCCGACGGCGCGCGCGTGCTCGAGCTCTTCGCGGGCACGGGCGCGATCGGGCTCGGCCTGCTCGGACGCGCGCGGAGCGTGGCGCTGAACGAGATCTCGGCGCACGGGCTGCGCGGGCTGGAGCTCGGAATCGCCGCCCGGCCCGCGGACGAGCGGTCGCGCGCAGAGATCCTGCCCGGCGACGCGGCCGACTTCGCCGATCGTCTCGGATCGGCGGACTCGGCGATCGTAGATCCCCCGCGGCGCGGCCTCGGGCCCGCGCTCGTCGACGCGATCCGGGCGCATCCCCCCGCGCAGCTCGTGTACGCGAGCTGCGGCCTCGACGCGTTCCTGCGCGAGGCCTCGCGCTGGCTCGACGCGGGCGTGCTCGAGCTGCGGCGGCTGGAGTGCTTCGCCCTGTTCCCGTACACCGAGCACGTCGAGACGCTGGGGGTGTTCGCCCGCCCGTAGCCGGCGGCGCACTGCCGGCCGAGTCGAGGGCTGATAGGATGCCCGCGCAGCGCGAAGGAGGAACGAGATGAAGGTCGATGCAGGATTGCTGGGCGGTCTCGAAGAGGTGCCGAGGCGCATTCGCGAGCTCGAGGCCGCAGGCTACGACGGCGCGATCACGGCCGAGACGTCGCACGACCCGTTCTTTCCGCTGCTCCTTGCGGCCGAGCACAGCACGCGGATCGAGCTCATGACCTCGATCGCGGTGGCGTTCGCGCGCAACCCGATGATCCTGGCGAACCTTGCGCACGACCTGAACGCGTTCTCGAAGGGGCGCTTCATCCTCGGGCTCGGCTCGCAGATCCAGCCGCACATCACCAAGCGCTTCAGCCAGCCGTGGTCGCACCCGGCCGCGCGGATGCGCGAGCTGATCCTGGCCATGCGCGCGATCTGGGCCTGCTGGTACGAGGGCAAGAAGCTCGAGTTCCGCGGCGAGTTCTACACCCACACGCTGATGACGCCGATGTTCACGCCCACCGACACGCAGCACGGCGTGCCGCGCGTGTTCCTGGCCGCGGTCGGGCCGCTGATGACCGAGGTCGCGGGCGAGACCGCGGACGGAATGATCGCGCACGCCTTCACCACCGAGCGCTACCTGCGCGAGGTGACGCTTCCCGCGCTCTCGCGCGGGCTCGCGAAGTCCGGCCGCGCGCGCAAGGACTTCCAGATCGCCTTCCCCGCGTTCGTGGTCACCGGCGCCGACGAGAAGTCGTGGATGGCGCAGCGAACCGCCGTCTGCAAGCAGATCGCGTTCTACGGCTCGACGCCGGCCTATCGCCCGGTGCTCGAGCTGCACGGCTGGGGCGGGCTGCAGGGCGAGCTCAATGGCTTGAGCAAGCAGGGCAAGTGGGACGAGATGGGCGAGCGCATCGACGACCGCATCCTCGAGGCGTTCGCGATCGTCGGCACGCCCGACGAGATCGTGCCCAAGCTCGCGTCGCGCTACGGCGACGTGGTCGACCGCGTCACGCTCACGTTCGGAGGCGGCGGGAAGCAGAGCCCGCGCGAGCTGATCGCGAAGCTTCACGGCTAGGTCCCGCCGCATGGGCTGCATGGTCGACGCGATCTGCCCGTGCGGGTACGAAGCCCGCGACCTGCTCGAGGGCGGCGGGATGTCGGGGCCGGAAAGCGAGCGGCGTCTCGCTCGCTGCGATCGCTGCCGCGAGATCGTGTCGGTTCGCGCTGCGAGCTTCGCGCGCGGCTGTCCGAGGTGCGGAGGGGAGCTGGCGCCCCCGGTCGAGTGCCCGCGCTGCCGCAGCGCCGCGCTCGAGCTCGTCCCGACCGGAGAGTGGGACTAGGAGCGCGCCGCTTCACGTGTACAATCCCGCGGCGCGAAACGGGGGTGGACGGGATGGACGCATCGCAGTGGCTGGCGCTGGGCATCTTCGCCGTCACGATCGCGGCCGTCGTCAGCAACCGGATCGACAGCACGCTCTCCGCGCTGCTCGGCGTGAGCGCGATGATCTGGCTCGGCGTGATGACGGAGGTCGACGCGTTCGGCTACGTCGACTGGAACGTGATGTCGATCCTGGTCAGCGTCTGGCTGATCGCGGGCTACTTCGGGCACAGCGGCGTGCCGAGCTGGCTCTCGCTGCAGGCGCTGCGGCTCTCCGGCGGGCGGCCGGGGCTGCTGGTGATGATCCTCGCTTTCCTGGCCGGGATCATCTCGATGTTCGTCGACAACGTCGTGACCATCCTGATGATGACGCCGGTCGCGCTGCCGCTGGCGCGCGCGATGAAGCTCGCCGCCGCGCCGGTGATCCTGATGATCGGCTTCGGCGCGAACTTCATGGGCACCGCGCTGATCATCGGCGACCTGCCGCCGCAGATGCTGCACGGCGTGGCCGGCGCGGAGTTCTTCGACTTCATCTGGCAGTTCGGCCGGCCGTCGTCGTTTCCGATCCTGCTCGTCACGTTCCTGATCACGCTGGCCGCGATGTACGCCTACGGCTTCCGCGGCCGCGAGCGCGTGCGCGACATCGCGGCGCTCGGCATCGACGCGCGCATCCCCAATCCCCTGTTCGCCTCGGTCGTGGTGCTCTGGTTCGTGGGCACCGTGGTGGCGATGTCGTTCCGCGAGGCGCTCGACGTGAAGCTCGGCTTCATCGCGCTCACCGGCGCGGTCACGCTCGTGCTGGCGCTCACCCTGCTCGGCAGCCGCGCGAAGGCGCCGAGCATCGAGGCGATGGTCGGCGAGCTCGACTGGCGCGCGATCTTCTTCTACATCGCGCTCTTCGCGCTGGTCGGCGGGCTCGAGAAGAGCCACATCCTCGAGCTGCTCGCCGGCGGGATCAAGCCGCTCTTCGCGCAGAGCTACCCGCTCGGCGCGACGGTGCTGTACTGGATCACGATCCCGATCGTCGGGCTGGTCGAGCACGACGCGTACATCCTCACGTTCCTGTACACGATCCGGGACCTGGGCCACGCCGGGATCGAGCCCTGGCCGCTGTACTGGATGCTGCTCTGGTCGGGGACGCTCGGCAGCAACCTCAGCATCGCGGGCGCGCCCGCGCTCTACGTCGCGCTGAGCCTGGCCGAGAAGGAAGAGGGTCGGAAGATCTCGCTGCGCGAGTTCCTGGCCTGGAGCGTGCCGTTCACGCTGGTCTGCTCCATCGTCTGCTACGCGCTGGGCATGCTGATCTGGGTGCTACCGTACGCGAACTAGCCGGAGGTCGAGTCGATGTACACGCACATCCTGGTTCCGACCGACGGCTCGCCGCTCTCGCGAGCCGCCGTCCGCGACGCGATCGCGCTGGCCCGCGCTCTGGGCGCGCGAATCACGGGGCTCTTCGCGGCGCCGGCCGCGACGCCGATCCTGTTCCGCAATCGCCTGCCCGCCGGCTACTCGACCACGCGCAAGAACGAGGAGCTGATCGAGAAGGCCGCGGCGACGCACCTGGGCCAGATCGAGAAGGCCGCGAAGGCGGCCGGGGTGCCCTGCAGCAGCGTCTGCGTGAAGAGCGATTTTCCCGCCGACGCGATCCTGGCCGAGGCGAAGCGGCGCAAGTGCGACCTGATCGTGATGGCCTCGCACGGCCGGCGCGGAATCCGCGGCCTGCTGCTCGGCAGCGAGACGCAGAAGGTGCTCGCGCAGGCGAAGGTCCCCGTTCTGGTGCACCGCCCGTCGCGCTGAACGCCCCGGCACCGCGCGGACTGTGAAGGAATTCACAGTGTCGCGGCGACGCCGAGGCGTAGCCTGCAGCTCAACCATCGCGAGGGCGCGCGGCGAATGGAGCAGCTCTTTCTCTTCATCGTCGCGCACGCGGTCTGCGACGGGGTGCTGCAGGGCGAGGCGATGGGGAGCGGGAAGAGCCGCCGGCGCGACATGGCGGCGGCCCGCGGGCCCGGCTTTCCGCCCTGGTACTACTGGCTCGGCGCACACGGGATCACCCACGGTGGCGCGGTCTACCTGATCTCGGGCCTGTGGCCGCTCGGCGCGCTCGAGGCGGCGATCCACGTCGCGATCGACTTCATGAAGTGCGAGGGCCGCCTCTCCTTCAACCAGGACCAGGGGCTGCACCTGGTCTGCAAGCTGGTCTACGTCGCGATCCTGGCGTAGCGAGCTACGCGCCGTGCGCTCGCAGCCAGGCCAGCATCCGCGCCCAGCCGTCGCGCGCGGGCTCGGGCCGGTAGCTGGAGCGGTAGTCGGCGTGGAAGGCGTGCGGGGCGCCCTCGTAGACCACGAACGTCGAGCCCGAATCGGAGGCGTCGAGCGCGGTCTTCATCCGCTCGACGGTCTCGAGCGGGATGCCGGTGTCTTCGGAGCCGTACAGGCCGAGCACGGGCACGCGCAGCTCGGGGGCGACGTCGAGCGGCTGGCGGGGGTGACGCGGGTCGGTGTCGCCCACCAGCCGCCCGTACCAGGCGATGCCGGCGCGCAGCCGCGCCTCGTGCGCGGCGTAGAGCCAGACGATCCGCCCGCCCCAGCAGAAGCCGGTGACGCCGATCCGTGTCGGGTCGCCCGAGCACTCGCGCACGGCGAACTCCGCGCTCGCGTCCAGATCGCCGAGCACGCGCACATCGGGCGCGTTGCGGACGATCTCGAGCACGGCTTCGAGCGTCTCGCACTCGCCGGGCCGGGCCTCGCGGGCGTAGAGCTCGGGCGCGATCGCGACGTAGCCCGCGTGCGCCGCGCGCCGACAGATGTCCTTCAGGTACTCGTCGACGCCGAAGATCTCCTGGACGACGAGCAGGATCGGGTGCGGCCCCGCGCCGGCGGGCATCGCCCGGTACCCTGGCAGCTCGCCGTCTTCGACCGGCACCCAGACCGCTCCCTCGACCAGCCCGTCCGCGGGTGTGCGCAGCGCCGTCGGCGTCGGCGGCAGGATTCGCGGGTATCCGGTCGAGAGCGCTCCGAGCTTGCGCGGCTGGGCCATGGAATCCTCCCTCGCGAGCGATCGATTATGCTCGATTCCCGGGAGGCGAGGTGAGCGAGATGACCTTGCGAGTCGCGACCGCGGCGGATCTTCCCGCCCTGCGCGAGCTGATCCCCGACTCGGTGCGCGCGCTCGGCCGCGGCCACTACACGCCCGAGCAGATCGAGAGCGCGATCCGACACGTCTTCGGCGTGGACACGCAGCTCGTCGCCGACGGCACCTACTTCGTCGCGCTTGTTGGCGACGCGATCGCGGGCTGCGGCGGCTGGAGCCGGCGCCGAACGCTCTTCGGCGGCGACCAGATGAAGAGCGGCCCCGATCCGCTGCTCGATCCCGCACGCGAGCCAGCGCGGATCCGCGCGTTCTTCGTGCGGCCCGAGCACGCGCGCCGCGGCGTGGGCTCGCGGCTCATGGAGGCGTGCATCCGGGCGGCGCGCGCCGACGGCTTCCGCGCGCTCGCGCTCGCCGCGACGCTTCCCGGCGAGCCGCTCTACCGCGCCTTCGGCTTCGAGCCGAGCGAGCGGATCGACACGCGGCTTCCCGACGGAGTCACGGTCCCGTTCATCCTCATGTCGCGGTCGATCGAGCCGTGAAATCGGATCCGCGATCGTAACCGGATCACATCTGGGCTAGGCTCCGGCCCTACCCCGCGCCTCGTAGACCGAGTGCGCCCCCGTATCAGGAGTCGATTCACGTGCCTTTCACTTCGTTCGGGCTGCATCCCAGCCTTCTCAAGGGAATCAAGGAGCTGGGATTCACCCGGCCCACACCGATCCAGGAGCAGGCCATCCCGCCTGCGCTCTTGCACCGAGACGTGCTCGCGTGCGCGACCACCGGCAGCGGCAAGACCGCCGCGTTCCTGCTGCCCATCCTCCACCAGCTGATCGAGCGCAAGCGCGGCACGACCTACGCGCTGGTGCTCACGCCCACCCGCGAGCTCGCCGCGCAGATCCTCGAGGACCTGAACGACCTGGCCGTGCACACGCCGATCTCCGGCGCGGCCGTCTTCGGCGGCGTCGGAATGGGCGCGCAGGAGCACGCGTTCCGCAGCGGTGTAGGGGTGATCGTCGCCACGCCCGGCCGCCTGCTCGACCACTTCCGCGCGCCCTACGCGAAGCTGCGAGGACTCGAGTTCCTCGTGCTCGACGAAGCGGACCGGATGCTCGACATGGGCTTCCTGCCCGACATCAAGCGCGTGCTGAAGCACATCCCCGCGAAGCGGCAGACGCTGTTCTTCAGCGCCACCATGCCTCCGCCGATCGCGGAGCTGACGCGCGAGCTGCTCCACGATCCCGCCACGATCAACCTCGCACGCCAGGCGGCTCCCGCGATCGGCATCACGCAGGCGGTCTACCCGGTGAGCGGCGAGAAGAAGGGCCCGCTTCTGCTCACGCTGCTCGAGAGCGGGCTGATAAAGGACGCGCTCGTCTTCACGCGCACCAAGCACCGCGCCGATCGGCTCGCCGCGTTCCTGATCAAGGCCCGGATCAAGGCCGAGCGGATCCACGGCAACCGCTCGCAGTCGCAGCGCACCGCGGCGCTGGCCGGCTTCAAGAGCGGCAAGCACCGCGTGCTGGTCGCCACCGACATCGCGGCGCGTGGAATCGACGTCGAGGCGCTCGGCCACGTCGTGAACTTCGACGTGCCCAAGGTGCCCGAGGACTACATCCACCGCGTCGGCCGCACCGCGCGCGCCGAGGCGACCGGCGACGCCTTCACCTTCGTCTCGCACGAGGAGGAGGCCGATGTCGCGCGAATCGAGCGCGCGATCGGAAAGCGCCTGCCGCGCGTGACGGTGCCCGACTTCGACTACGGCCCGCAGGGCGTGCCGAGCATCGCGCCGCCGGCCTCGCGGTCGCCGCAGCACGGTCGACGCGGCTCCGGCGGAGGCGGCGGCGGATCCGGCTCCCGGTCGCGGAGCGGGAGCGGAGGCGGGAGAGGTCGCGGCCGCGGTCGCGGTCGGGCGCGCTAGCCGCGCCGCGCCTAGAGCTCTTCCTTCAGCCTCGGCTCCACGAACATCTCGGGGTGCTTCGCGGTCTTGTCGGCGTAGAACGCGCGGATCTGGTCCATGTCCTTGCGCACGTTCTCGGTCGCGCGCAGCGACGAGCCGAAGCCGCCGCGGCGGCGCGCGTAGTCGAGATAGCCGAGCACGATCGGCACGTCGGCGCTGCGCGCGATGTGGTAGAAGCCCGACTTCCAGTGCTCGACCGCGCCGCGCGTGCCCTCGGCCGGAACCACGAGCGCGAGCTCCTCTGACGCCGCGAAGCGCTGCGCGGCCTGCGCGACCAGATTGCCGCGCTGGTGGCGCACCACCGGAATTCCACCGAGCCGCCGCATCAGCCCGCCGAAGGGAGGCCGGAAGATCGTGTCCTTGCCCATCCACGAGATGCGCACGTCGAAGATCTCCGCGAGCGCGAGCAGGTACACCAGGTCCCAGTTGGAGGTATGCGGCGCGGCGATCAGCACGAAGCGCTTCTCCGCCGGCTTCTCGCCCTCCGGCCTCCAGCCCGTCGCCAACAGGACCAGCTTCGCGATCAGCTTCAGCACGTCGACTTCTCGCGCGCAGACTACCGCGTCCGGCGGCGGAAGCGGAACTCGGCACGGAGGGCTTTCGCGACCTTCGCGTCGCTGCCGTAGATGTCGGGCCGGAGCTGCAGCACTCCGTTGCGGTCGACCCAGGCGGTCCAGTACGCGAGCAGCACCGGGACCGGCCGCGCGAGCGTCACGGTCCGGGTCGCGCCGCTCTCGATCGCGCGCTCGATCGCGGCCCGGTCCCACCCGCTCTGTCCCTCGAGCAGGAGCGCCGCCAGCTCGAGCGGATTCTCGATCCGGATGCAGCCGGAGCTTGCCGCTCGCCTGCTCCGCTCGAAGAGATCGCGACTCGGCGTGTCGCGCAGGTACACGGAGTGCGCGTTCGGGAACATGAACTTCACCCGGCCCATGGCGTTCTCGGGTCCGGGCCGCTGGCGCAGCAGGTAGGGAAAGCTCCGCGCCGTGGCGCTCGACCAGTCGATCGCCGACGCCGGCACGGTCCGGCCGCTCGCATCGATCACCTCGAGCTGCTTCCTCGCCAGCGTCGATCGATCGCGTCGCTGTTCGGGCAGGATGTCGTGCTCGAGAATGCCGGGCGGTACCGTCCAGGTCGGATTGAAGACCAGGTACGTCATGGTCGAGCGGAAGATCGGCGTGGCGCGGTACTGCTGCCCGACGACGGCGCGCGCGGACCAGACCACTTCGCGGTCGCGCAGGTAGTAGACCTGGAACCCCGCGACGTTCACGACCACGAACGTCGGGTCGAGCTCGTGCAGCAGCCAGCGGCCGCGCTCGAGGTTCACCAGGATCTTCTCGATGCGCTCGCCGACCGGCGCGTTCAGCGCCTCGAGGGTTGCTCGCCCGACCCGTCCGTCGACGTCGAGTCCGTGGCGGGCCTGGAACGCCTCGACCGAGGCAACGAGGACCTCGTCGTAGACGAGCTCGTCGATCGGCGGGATCGCGGCCAGGTCGCCGGTCGCCGCGAGCCGCGACCGCAGCTCGCGGACGCGCGGATCGCTCGCTCCCGGCTCGAGCGTCGGGCCGGCGCTCACCGTCGGCCAGGCGCCAGCCTGCGCGAGCGCGCGGTGGCGCGCGAGCTCCGCCTTCAGGCCGCGGTACATGGCGTGCTGGGGCTTGGCGAGCTCGATGCGGGCGTACAGCTCGCCCGAGTCGATCAGCTGCTGCACCCGCGCCGCCGAATCGCTTTCGTGAATCCTGCGCGTGAAGTTCCAGCTCGGATCGAGGCTCTTCGGATCGACCTTGCCGAAGCTCACGTGGTAGAGCAGCCGGATCAGCGCTTCGGTGAGGAGCAGGTCGCAATCGATCTGCACCTGCGCCGACGCGGCCGGCGCCTGCGCGGCGCGCTGCGCGGTCACGAGCGCGCCGAGCAGGTAGTCCTCGGGGTCGAGCCCGTCGGCCGCGCTGTCGCGGATCGCGCGAAGCAGAGCGTCGCTCGAGCTCGGCGCGGTCCAGACCCGGGTGAAGCCACGCCGCGCATACAGGTCCGCGATCAGCCGCTTCGCCGCGAACTCCGCGCCCAGGATGCTGAACGACGGGTCGTCGCGGATCTGCTCGACGCGCGCACGCAGGATCTCGCTTTCCAACGCCGGATCTTCACCGCGAGCTGCGTGTCCGAGAAGCAGCGTGAGTGTGATGACGATCACCGGGAGCGATGCGCGGGGACGCGTCTCTCGCATCAGCGGTTCCGATCCGATGGAGTGTGGCGACACGTCGCTTGCCCGAGGCGGCGCCGCCACGTACACCTTCGACGGCAGTGATGAAAGCAACCCGAACCCCGAGCTTCGCACTCGCGATCGCGTTCGTCGCGGTCTTCGCGCTCGCCGCAAGCACGAATGCCCCACCGAGCCCGGCGACCGAGAGCCGGCTCTGGGAAGCCACGGACGTGCGGGCGCGCTTCGCGCTGCGCCGCGGGGGCGTCTCGAGCCGGCTGCGCATCGCGAGCACGGCGGTGCTTCCCGGCGCCACGCTCGAAATCGCCGCGCTCGATCGCGACGGAGCGCCGCTCGAGATCGAGGTCACCGGCGCGAAGGGTCTGACTCCGACGCGACGCGGTGTATGGGTGCTGAGTGCGCCGAAGCGCCCCGGACTGCGCGTGCTTCGCGTGTCGAGCGCGCAAGCCCGCGACGAGATCCGCTTGAACGTCTTCGTGATCGTGCCCCGCGCGAAGTCCGCGAAGCAGGCGCTGAACGGCTACGCGATCGGCCGCTACCCCGAGGCGGCGCTGGTCCAGGGCGCGAGGGTGGAGCCGCCGAGCGGCTTCATCGAGGTCACGCGCGAGAACATCGACACCCCGATCTCGCCGCGGCTCCGGCTCGGACAGTTCCTGTGCAAACAGGAGAGCGCGTTCCCGAAGTACGTCGTCCTCGACGAGCGGCTGCCCGGAAAGCTCGAGGCGCTGCTCGACGCGATCCGCGCCGCGGGAACCCCCGCGCAGACGCTCACCGTGATGAGCGGGTATCGCACGCCGGCCTACAACCGCGCGCTCGGAAACGCGACGAGCTTCAGCCGGCACCTCTGGGGCGCGGCGGCGGACGTCTTCGTGGACGAGTCTCCGCGCGACGGGCGCATGGACGACCTCGACGGCAACGGCGTGGTGGACGTGCGCGACTCCGAGCACCTCTTCGCTCTGGCCGACGCGCTCGACCGCGACCCGGGCGAGGACTGGTTCGTGGGCGGCGCCGGCTACTACCCGGCGACCGGGTCCCACGGCCCGTGGGTGCACGTCGACGTGCGGACCCACGCCGCGCGCTGGTGACCCGCCGCTAGGTCCGGGCCGCCGGCTTCCCGCTCTCGAGCGGATGACCGGCCTCCTTCCAGGCACGGATTCCCCCGTCGAGGGCGACGGCTCCGGTGAATCCCATCTGACGCAGCGTCGCAGCGGCGAGCGTCGAGATCCTTCCGATCTCGCAGCAGACGACCATCCGCGCTCGCGGATCGGGGAAGGCCGTGTCGGCGCGAAGCTCGAGCTGGCCGCGCGGCAGGTGGATCGCGCCGGGAATGTGCTCGAGCGCGAATGCGTCGGCCTCGCGCACGTCCACGACGGTGACGCCCGGCTTGCCGCTCGCGATGCGGTCGCGCAGCTCCTCCATGCCCATGAAGGCGATCCGGCTGGCCGCCTCGCGGATCAGCTGGTCGACGGACTTTCCGCCGGTGCTGTTCGTCCGCAGCGCCTCGGTCAGGTGATTGGGCAGTGACAGATTCAAGCTCGCCATCTGAGCGACGAAGGCGTCGCGATCGGACTTCTGCAGCCGGGGGTTGGTCTCGCGCTCGTGCGCGAGCGTCGCGGTCGGCGTGTTCTTGTAGTTGTGGCCCGGGCAGACGAGCAGCCGGTCGTCCAGACGCAGCAGCCGATGGAACAGACTGTCCCAGAGCGCGTCCGCGTCACCGGTGGGAAGATCCGAGCGCCCGGTCCCACCGAGCAGGAGCGTGTCGCCGGTGAGAACGCGATCGGGAAGCACGACGCAGATCGAGTCGGCGGTGTGCCCCGGCGTGTAGAGCACGCGCAGCCGCAGCTCGCCCACGATCAGCGTCTCGCCATCCGCGACGCGCACGTCGACGTACGGTGCCGGCGCTCGCGCGTGCATGACCGCCGGAGCCCCGAGCCGCGCGGCGAGCTCGCGCACGGCCGAGAAGTGGTCCGCGTGCGTGTGCGTGTCGATCAGGTACGCGATCCGGAACCCGCGCGACGCTGCGACCCCGAGATAGCGGTCGATCTCGTGCAGCTCCGGGTCCACGATCGCCGCCACGCGCGCCCGCTCGCAGCCGACCAAGTACGCGCAGCAGCCGCCATGTCGGATCTCCTCGAAGTACATCGCGGTGCTCGACATCGGCACGGACCTCCCCCTCGGTTCAGGCGCTCGCTTCTCCGCTGGCCACCGCGACCTCGGCGCGCCGCGCCAGGCGCTGGCTCAGGTTCGCGAAGACGAGATAGACCGCGGGAACGACGATGAAGGTGAGCGCGGTCGAGAACCCCACCCCCCCCACGACGGCGATCCCGAGCGGCGCGCGCGACTCGCCGCCCGCGCCGCTGCCGATCGCGATCGGCAGGATACCCGCCATCGTCGCGAGCGCCGTCATCAGGATCGGCCGGAAGCGGATCCGCGAGGATTCGAAAACGGCCTCGCGCGGCGCCATGCCCTGCTCGCGGAGCTGGTTCGCGAACTCGACGATCAGGATCGAGTTCTTCGTCACCAGACCCACCAGCATGACGAGGCCGATCTGGCTGAACAGGTTCAGCGTCGCGCCCACGGCCAGGAGCGTGACGAGCGCGCCGGTGAACGAGAGCGCGACCGCGACCAGGATCGTGATCGGGTGCAGGAAGCTCTCGAACTGGGCCGCGAGCACGAGGTACACCGCGACGACCGCGAGCAGGTACGCGAACAGCAGCGCGTTGCCCGAGGCGTAGAACTGCTCCGATTCGCCCGAGAACACCGTCTTGTAGCCCTTGCCCGTCGGGAGCACCTCCGCCGCGACTCGCTGCACCTGCTCGAGTACCGCGCCGAGCGCGGCGCCTTCGGCGAGGCTTCCGGTGATGGTTGCGGAGCGAACCCGATCGAAGTGCGGCAGCCCGCGCGGCGCGACCGATTCGCGCACGTCGACGAACGAGGCGAGCGGCATGAGCAGGCCCGAGGTGTTTCGCACGTAGGCGCGCAGGACCGAGCGCGGGTCGGTGCGGTCCTTCTGCTCCAGCTGGACCATCACCTTGTAGGTCTCGCCGCCGAGCTTGAAGGTCGAGAGCTCCTGGCCGCCGAGGAGCGTCTGCAGCGTCGAGGCGATGTCGCGCGCGGAGACGCCCAGGTCGCTGGCGCGGTTGCGGTCGATGTCGACCTCGAGCTGCGGCTTGTTGATCAGCAGGTCCGACTGCAGGTTCACCAGGCCCGGGATGCCCGCAGCCTCGTGCACGATCTGGTCCGCGTAGCGCGCGACCTCGTAGATGTCGGGCCCCTGCACGACGAGCGACACCGCCGCGGGGCGCAGATTCTGCCCGAGCGCGTCCGGGTTCACCGGGAACGCCTGGACGCCCGCGATCCTCCCGAAGGTCTCGCGCCACTCGTCGACGATCTGCTGCTGGGTGCGGTCGCGCTCTTCCCAGAGCTTTAGCGACGTGAACAGCACCCCCTCGTTCACCATTCCCGGGCCGCCCATTCCGAGCGAGACGATCGAGAAGCTTCGCGCGACCTCTGGCGTCGCGAGCACGAGCTTCTCGACCTCTTCCTGGTAACGCGCGGTGTAGTCGAGCGTGCTGCCCTCGGGAGCGCGGACGAAGGTGAGCACGGTGGCGCGATCGGCCGGCGGCACGAACTCGCGCGGGATCACCGCGAGCAGCAGGAACCCGAGCCCGACCCAGGCCGCGCCCGCGAGCACCACCAGGCCGGGCCGGGCGAGCACCGGCCCGAGCGTCGCCGCATAGGCGCTCGCGAGCCGGTCGAAGCCGCGCGCGAGCACGGCCTTCAAGCCGTGCTCGCCGACGTGCGCGCGCAGGACCCGCGCGCCCAGCGACGGCGTGAGCGTGATCGCCACGAAGCCCGAGATCGCGACCGCGGCCGCGACCGTGACTCCGAACTCGCGGAACAGCCGGCCCGTCGTGTCGGTCAGGAACGCCAGCGGCAGGAACACCGCGATCGTCGAGACCGTCGCCGCGATCACGGCGAACAGGATCTCGTTCATGCCGCGCCGCGCCGCCTCCATCCGCGGCGTTCCCTGCTCGATCCAGCGCGTGATGTTCTCGAGCACGACGATCGCGTCGTCGACCACCAGCCCGATCGCGAGCGTCACGCCCATCAGCGTCAGCGTGTTGATCGAGAAGTCGAGCGCGTACAGGACCGCGAACGTGCCGACGACCGAGACCGGAATTGCGACGGCCGGGAGCAGCGTGGCCCGCGCGCTGCGCAGGAACAGGTAGATCACGATCACGACCAGCAGGACGGCCTCGAAGATCGTCCGGGTCACGTCCTCGATCGAGCGCTCGACGAAGATCGAGGAGTCGAACGCGACCTCGGTCGAAACCCCGGGCGGAAGCTCGTCCGCGAGCGGCCCGAGCTCCGCCCGTACCGCCGCAGCCACGTCGAGCGTGTTCGCCTTCGACTGCTTGACGATGCCGAGCGCCACCGCCGGCACCCCGTTGAAGCGGACCAGCTTGCGGTCGTCCTCCGCGCCGATCTCCGCGCGGCCCACGTCGCGAAGCCGCACCGGTCCGGACGGGGTCTCGGCCAGGATCAGCGCTTCGTACTCCTCGGGCGTCTTCAGCTCGCCCGGGGTGCGCACGGTGAACTCGCGCTCGCTGCCCTCGATGCGGCCGGAGGGGATGTCGACGTTCTCGCGCCCGAGCGCCGATGCGATGTCGGCGATCGTGAGCGAGTGGCCGGTGAGGAGCGAGTTGTCGATCCAGATCCGCATCGCGAAACGGCGCTCGCCCGCGAGCATGACCTCGGCCACGCCGGGCAGCCGCGCCAGCCGGTCCTTCAGCTTCGTCTCCGCCAGCGTCGAGATCTCGATCTGCGACAGCCCCCCGCCCGAGAGCGAGATCCACTGGATCGGCCGCGCGTCCGCGCTGCGCTTGGCGATCACCGGCTCGTCGACGTCCTGGGGCAGGTCGCGTCGCGCGCGCGCGACGCGGTCGCGCACGTCCGCCGCGGCCGCGTCCACGTCTCGGTACAGCTCGAACTCGACACTGATCGACGACACCTGCTCGCGCGAGACCGACGTGACGTGCCGGATGCCCTCGATCCCGATCAGCTGGTCCTCGAGCACCTGCGTGACGGAGGTCTCGACGACCTCGGCCGCGGCGCCGCGAAACACCGTGCTCACCCCGACCACCGGCGGATCGACGTCCGGAAGCTCGCGGTTCGGCAGGCGCTGCAGCGCGATCGCGCCGATCAGCACGATCGCGAGCGACATCACGGTCGTCAGCACCGGTCGCTCGATGCAGACTTCCGGCAGCCTCATAGCGGGCGATCGGCCTCGGGCGCGGCCTTGCCGGCGATCGTGACCGCCTCGCCCTCGGTCACCTTCTGGGTTCCCGCCGAGACGATCCGGTCGCCGGCCGAAAGCCCCGACCTGATCTCGACGCGCGACGCCTTTCGCAGGCCCGTCTCGACCGCAACCCGAATCGCCTTGCCGTCGTCGCCGATCCGCCAGACGAACGCGCCGGCCTGATCGACCAGGATCGCCGAATCCGGGACGACCACCGCGTTCTCCCGCTCGGCGAGCTGCACCTCGAGGTTCGCGAACAGACCCGGCTGCAGCTTGCGGCCGGGGTTGGGCACCCAGGCCTTCAGCGTGAGCCGGCGCGTGGTCGCGTCGAGCGTGGGCGAGACGAAGAACACCTCCCCTTCGAACCGGACCTCGGGAAACGGTGTCACGGTGATCGTCACCGGCATACCGACGCGCACGAAGGGCACGCCGATCTCGGGCAGCGCGAAGACGAGCTGCAGCCGGTCGACGGCGTCGATGCGCACGATCTTCGTCATGCGGCGGACCCGCTCGCCGGGCGATACCAGCCGCGCGCCGACCACGCCGTCGAAGGGCGCGCGGACGCGCGTCTTCGCGTGCTCGACCTCGCGGAGCTGCACCTCCGCGCGCGCGACCTCGAGCTCGGCGCTGGCGCGGTCGTACTCGGCCTGCGCGGAGACCTCCTTCTTGGCGAGGGCGCTGATGCGCTCGAAGATCTCCGAGGCGAGCTTCGCGCGCGCCCTCGCCTCGCGCACGTGCGCGGCCTGCTCGGCGTCGCGAAGCGTGACCAGCACGTCGCCCTTCTTCACCGTCTGGCCCTCGGTGAACTCGATCGACTCGATGATCCCGTCGATCTCCGGCTGGATCGAAACCGAGGATTCCGAGTCCAGCTGCCCGACCAGGCCGATCGTGTCGCGGATCGTCTCGGCCTCGACCGTGAGCACCTCGACCACCGGCGCCGGCCGCGCGAAACCGGCCTGGTCCTCACCCGATCCGCAAGCTGCGAGCCAGACGGCCGCCAATGCTGTCGCGAAGGGGGATGCGAGACGGCGCATGCCCGGAGGCTATCAGGTCCGGGTCCCGGCTTCCCGTCGGGAGCCTGGCTCAGCGCGGTGCGAGCGAGATGCGCATTCCGTCCTCCGCGATCACGACCGGGCCCTCGTAGACGTCGGAGACGCCGGCGAGGAAGAGCCGGCGCGCCAGGACGTTGTTGGGCGCGGGCACCAGATGCGTGAGCACGAGCTTCGCCACGCCCGCATCGCGCGCGACCTCGGCGGCCTCGACCGGGGACGTGTGGTAGTCCGGGATGTCGCCCGCGAGCTTCGCCACGCGCTCGAGACCGAGCCGCGAGGCGATCGCGACACCTCGCCCGATCAGCTCCTTCTGCAGAGCCTCGTGGACCAGCACGTCCGCCGATCTCGCGTGCTCGACCAGGCTCGCGCTGCGAACCGTGTCGCCTGACACGACCACCGAGCGCCCGGCGAAGTCGAAGCGGTAGCCGACCGCCGGGTGCACCGGCTCGTGCCCGACGCGGAACATCGTGACCGTGAGGCCGCTCCGCTCGAAGACGACGGCGCTCGCGTTGGGCGCGTCGCCGAGCGCGATCTCGTGCGCCTGCGCGGGTGCCGCGGCGCGCGACATGTAGCCCTCGCCGTGGTGCGCAACCCGGTAGTCGACGTCGGCGGCGTACGCCGCGGCGAACCCATCGACGACGCGAGCCACGCCCTCGGGCCCGTACACCGGAAGCGGCTTCGCGCGGCCCGCGATCCAGCTCTGCGTGATCGCCTCGCCGAGCCCGCCGATGTGGTCGGAGTGGAAGTGCGTGAGGAGAACCGCGGAGACGCTCGCGACCGGCAGGTTCTCGAGATCGAGCACTTCCCAGGAGCCCGGCCCCGAGTCGACGAGCACGAACTCCCCGCCCGCGATCACCGCGGTGCAGGCCGCCGCGCGGCTCGCGTCGGGGAGCGGCGAGCCGCTGCCGCAGATCACGATCTGCAGCTCCGGAGACTCGAGCACGCTCGCGTCGACGCGCGTGAAGTTCCGCTCCATCTGCCGCTCGACCAGTCGTTCGCAGCCGGAGAGCGAGAGCGCGAGAAGAGCGAGCGCGGGCCAGCGATGCATCGAGCCTCCCCGATCAGATCTGTGAGTAGCCCGAGCCTCGCACATCGATTCCGAGTCCGCGCCCTTTTTCGATCCAGCCGAACTCCTGCAGGATCTGCTGGCTGTAGCTGACGCGGCCGCTCACCTTCTCGATCGGCTCGGTCGCGAGCAGCAGCGCCGCGCGCGCCATCATCTCGACCGGCTCGGCGTGCGGGGCGTCGGGGCGGTCGAGGAGCTTGTGGAACATCACGCCCGGCGTGGGCACGACCTGCGACGGGCTCACGCAGGCGACGCTGACGCCGTCGCCGTAGACCTCGGCCGCGAGCCCCTGCGTGAAGCGCTCCAGCGCCGCCTTCTCCGCGCCGTACAGCGTTCCGCCGCGCATCGGGGCGCTCTTGTACGGCCCCCGCCCGGGGCCGATCGCCGCGCCGCTCGAGATGTTCACGATCGCGCCCGATCCGCGCGCGATCATCTCTTCGAGAACCAGCCGGCTCATGAAGAACGGGCCGTGCAGGTTCACCGCGAACGACTTCAGCCACTTCTCGACCGGGAACTCCGCCACCGGGATGAAGTAGGTGAGCGCGGCGTTGTTCACGAGCACGTCGATCGGCCCCAGCGCCTCGCGCGCGCTGCGCACGATCCGCTCGCAGTCCGGAAACGACGAGACGTCGCCTGCGATCGCGATCGCCTCGCCGCCGGCGTCGGCGATCTCGGCGAGCGTCGCGTCGAGAGACCCGGCGAGCCGGTGCGCGCCCTCCTCGACGGTGCGCGCGGTGCACGCCACGCGCGCGCCCTCGGCCGCGAAGAGCTTCGCGATCTCCTTGCCGATCCCGCGGCTCGCGCCGGTGACGATCGCGACCTTTCCCTCGAGTCTGGCCATGCGTGTTCCTCCTAGAGATTTTCGTAGCGGGCGAGATCGTAGATCCCCGCCTCGCCGGGCTGGCGCCGGCGCAGATCCTCGCGCAGCCAGTCGGACGTCTCCCAGAAGCGCGGATCGCTGCGCCGGATGCCGTAGCGGGCGACGAAACGCTCCAGATCCGCGGCCGAGGCGACCGCGCGGAGCTCGTCGACGAACTCGCCCGCGCGCGCGTGCTCCACCTCGAAGAAGAAGTTCGGATAGCTGCCGAACTGGCCGCGCACGACCGTCACGGTGTCCTCGGCCGGCAGTCGCCGCGCGTCCTCGCCGAACATGAACGCGACGTTGGTGTGCGCGTCGTTGTGGATCAGGCCGTAGACCAGATCACTCGCGCCGCTCGCGTCGACGCGCACGCGCAAGAGCGAGACCTGGGGAAGCCACGCGACCCAGGCGCCGCGAACCGAGGCGAGCCGCTGCAGCTCCGCCTCGACCGCACGCTCCACCGGCGACGCATCCGGGCGCAGGCACGGCGGCGACGCGCAGCGGTTCAGCAGATCGGGCGGCCCCGAGACGGCCGGGCTCCGGGCGAGGATCTTGGCGATCAGCTCCGCCTTCGGATCTGTGCCGCGGAACTGGATCTGCGTCGAATGATCGACGCCCCGCATGCGATTGGCGAAGAAGTAGCGGAGCTGGTGCGTCGCGCCGACGTACCAGGAGGCGCGGATCGACTCGCGTTTCTCCTTGGGCAGAAAGCCCAGGAAGAGATTCTCGGACTGCATGCGCAGGTGATCCATGTACAGGCGCGTCGAAACCTGGTGCACGACGTTGCCGTAGACGTTGAACCCGGCGACCAGATCGTAGTAGAGCCGCTCGAAGAGCGGATAGTCGATGATCCAGGCCGTCTTCGGGATCTCGCCCACGAATCCGCGCACCACCGTCGCATTGTCGAAGTTCCGGAACACCGTGAGCAGCGCGTTGGTGTTCTCGCCGTCGCCGTCCCAGATCCAGTCGAGCGCGGGTCCGCGACGCTGCGGGTCGAGCACGTCGTAGGCGGCCTCGCGCGCATTCAGGTAGCGGTGCTGGTCGCGCGCGTAGGCGAGGAAGATCTCGCCGGGCAGGAGCCGGCCGCGATTCTCGGCGGGAAGCCGCAGCAGCGACTTCGTCCGCTCGAGGAAGGTCGGATCGGCGACGGAGAGATCGCGATCCGGATCGAGGAACGCGACGAAGAAGTGGTCGTCGACCACGTCGACCGCGACCTGCCCCCTGCACACCGGCCCGCGGATGAACGTCATCACGAAGTACTGCGCGTCGTCGAGCATGAACTGGTAGCGGCTGCGCGCGGGGATCTGATCGAAGGCGGCGAACGGATTCGACGCCTCCTCCGCGGTGTAACCGGGCAGGCGCGTGGCCTTCCAATCCACCGCGAAGAACAGCTTCTCGAGGCGCGCGAGGCGCCGGGGTCCGATCGAATAGACGATGTGCGTCTTGTGGACGATGCTCGCCTCGATCGGCAGCAGCCGGTACCAGAACTCGGGACCGGGATCGTCGTAGGGACGCACCGTCGCGATCTCGGAGACCGGCTGGCCCGGCGCCGTGCGCGAGCGAACGACGCGGAAGAACGGCCCCGCGGGACGGTCCTCGAAGTGCAGCTCCGCCAGGAACCAGTGCTCGTACAGGTACCGGCTCGTGATCCTCTGCTCGAGCGACGGCCGGTTGAGGAACGCCTCCCAGGCGTCGATCTGCGCGCGCAGCTCGGGCGGGAGTGCGGGCGTGGCCGAGCCCTGCGCGCCCTGCGCGACCCAAGCCACCAGCGTCGCGAGCTCGTCGCTGCGAAGCGGCGCGGTGCCGTAGGGCATGCCGCCGAGCGGCTGTTCGCGCGCGTAGGCCTCGAACTCGTCGCCCTGCGCGCAGCTGAGCTTGCGGTCGATGCCGAGGCCGACCGAGTCCGGAAGCCGCGCTCGCTCCGCGAACGGGTGCGCCCTTCCGAGCGCGAGCATGCGCAGCAGCAGCGCGTCGGACGTCTTCGGCGAGCCGGCCGCCGCGGGCGGGTCGACCACCGGGAAGAACTGCTTCGCGCGCCACGCGTCGACGCCGTGCGCGTCGACGAAGAGCCGCGTCGGATCCTTCGCGACCACCCGGGCGGAGTCGTAGACCTTCTCCTTGGTCGCCCCGCGCATCACCCCTTCGTGCGAGGACAGGAGGAGCTGACACGGAGCGTCGTTGCACGCGTGACAGACGACGCAGCGGTTCTCGAGCACCGGCACGACGTCGGTCGCGAAATCGACGGGACGGTCGAGCCCCTCCAGCAGTGGCAGGCCGACTGCGCCGGGAGTCGGGGATTCCTGCGCTTCGCGCGCGCAGCCTCCACCGACCAGAACGAGTGAGAAGACGCCGAGAGCCGCAGCCGCAGAGCGCAGATCCATCCAACCCTCCTGAATCGGATACTACCGCGCGCGCCGATCCAGTAGGATGAGGCGATGAACGGCTTCCTGATCCGGCTGGCGATCGGAATGCTCGGGCTCTGGATCGCGCAGGCGATCGTGCCGGGAATGACCATCACGGGGGTGGGAACGCTCGCGCTGGCGGCGTTCCTGCTCGGACTCGCGAACGCCGTCGTGCGGCCGCTGCTCGTGATCCTGACGCTGCCGATCACCCTGCTCACGTTGGGGCTGTTCCTGCTGGTCGTGAACGCGGCGATGCTGGGGCTGGTCGCCGGGCTGCTCGACTCGTTCGCGATTTCGGGCTTCTGGCCGGCGTTCTTCGGCGCGTGCGTGGTCAGCTTCGTCTCGTGGCTCGCCTCGGGATGGATCGGGCCGAGCGGACGATTCGAGCTGTTGATCGTGAGGAGACCCTCGTGACGCTGATGGACGAGAAGCTTCTGGCCGAGGCCCGCGAAGGTCTGCCGCGCGCGGTGGCGCTGCGGCGCCGCATCCACGCGAGCCCGGAGCTCGGGCTCGATCTGCCGGCGACGACGGCGGCGGTGCTGGAGTCCCTCGAGGGACTCGAGCTCGAGCTCACGCCGAGCCGCAAGACCAGCGGAGTCTTCGCGCGGCTTCGCGGCGCGCGCCGCGGCCCGACGCTGCTGCTTCGCGCGGACATGGACGCGCTGCCGATGCCCGAGGACACCGGGCTCGAGTTCGCATCGCGAAACGCGGGGAAGATGCACGCCTGCGGCCACGACGCGCACACCGCCATGCTGGTCGGCGCGGCTCACCTTCTCGATCGCCACCGCGACGCGCTCGCCGGCGACGTGCTGTTCATGTTCCAGCCCGGAGAAGAGGGCTTCGCGGGCGCACGGGTGATGCTCGACGAGGGTCTGATCGACCCCGCCTCCGTCTCGCGCGCGTTCGCGCTGCACATCGATCCGCGCATTCCGGTCGGCCGGGTCGCGTCGCGCGCCGGCGCGCTGCTCGCATCGGCCGACGGGTTCGCCATGACGCTCACCGGGCGCGGCGGCCATGCCTCGATGCCGCACGACACGATCGACCCGGTTCCGGTCGCCTGCGAGATCGTGACCGCGATCCAGACATTGGTGACTCGCCGGATCGACGTATTCGACCCCGTCGTGATCACGGTGACCCGGATCACCTCGGGCACGACCGGCAACGTGATCCCGGAATCCGCCGAGATGCTCGGCACGATCCGCGCGACCTCGCCGCGGGCGCGCGAGCGCGCGCATGCGGGGCTGCGGCGCGTGGTCGAGGGGATCGCGGCCGCGCACGAGGTCGAGGCGAAGCTCGACATCGTCGAGGGCTACCCGGTGACGGTGAACGACGCGAGCGCGACCGAGTTCGCGCGCGAGGTCGCGGACGAGCTCTTCGGCGCGAATGCGTTCATCCCGATGCCGCAGCCGGTCATGGGCGCAGAGGACTTCTCCTTCGTGCTCGAGCGCATTCCCGGCGCGATGATCATCCTGGGGGTCCGGCCCGATGGCGACGCTCCGCCCGCGCCCTGTCACTCCAATCGCATGCTCCTGAACGAGGAGGGAATGGCCGCCGGCATCGCGCTGCACGCCGCGCTCGCGCTTCGCGCGCTCTCGGGCTAGCGAGGCGGCCGATGGAGCTGCTCGTGATCCGCCACGACGAAGCCGAGCCGCGCGACCCGTCGCTCGGAGCCCGCGCGGAGGCGAAACAGAAGCTCAGCGCTGCGGGCCGCAAGCGCGCGCGCCGCGCCGCGATCGCGCTCGCGCGCCTGGTCGGAAAGGTGGACGTGCTGGCTTCGAGCGGCCTGCGCCGCGCGGACGAGACCGCGCAGGCGATCGCGGACGAGCTCGGCGGCGTCGCCGTCGAGACCGTGGACGCTCTGTCGCCGGGCGCGAAGCCAGAGCAGCTGGCCGCCTGGCTGCGCGGAATCGAGGGGAAGTCGACGGTCGCGATCGTCGGGCACGAGCCCGGTCTCTCGACGCTGGTCACCTGGCTCGTCTCGGGCCTGTCGCGGAGTCTTCTCGAGCTCGGAAAGGGCGGCGCGTGCCTGGTCGAGATCCCGGGTCGGATCGCTCCCGGCCAGGCGCGGCTCGTCTGGCTGCTGCGCCCCGGCCAGCTGCGCCGGCTGCGCTAGCGAGTCGCGATGGTGGAGCTCGAGCCCGAAGACGTTCGCCGACCCGCGGAGGCCGGCGCCAGGCTGGTGGCGCTGCGCCAGCTCGACGAGGTGCAAGCGTCGTGCGCGCGCGTCTCCGATCCGGACGACCTCGAGGCGATCCACGATCTGCGCGTCTCGCTGCGCCGTCTGCGCAGCACACTCGCGGCGTACCGCGGATTCCTCGACCCCGAGACGACCCGAAATGCGCTGGCCCGTCTGGGTCGCCTGGCGTCGCGGACGGGCGAGGCGCGCGACGCGCAGGTCGCGCTCGAGTGGCTCCGCCGCGAGCGCGCCGAGCTTCGACCCGCGCGGGGACGCTGGCTGGATCCGCTGATCGAGTCACTCGAGCTGCGCGTCTCGTCGCGGCACGGGCGCTCCGACGCCGGCCTCGCCGCGGACTTCGCGCGAATCGAAGCCGACCTGCGCGGCACACTCGAGACCTACCGAGCGCGCGTCTCGTCGGGCGGCGACGCGCGCTCGCCCAGCCTTGCCGCGGTCGCGGCCGGCGAGATTCGCGCGACGGCCGAGGAGCTCGACGCCGCGCTGGCGGGAGTGACCGGGCCAGAGGAGATCGCCTCGGAGCACCGCGCGCGAATCGTGGCCAAGCGGCTGCGCTATCTGCTCGAGCCGGTGCGCAGGCTCGGCGCCGATGGCCCGGCGCTGGTCGAGGACCTGAAGGGGCTGCAGGACCTGATCGGCGAGCGCCACGACCGCGACGTGCTGGCGGCGATCCTGGTCTCTGCCGCCGAACAGGCGGCGATCGCAAGCGCGAGCGCGCTTGCGCGTGCGATCCGATCGCGCGACGAGCAAGCCGAGCGCAGGCTGCGCGCGCGGCCGCTCGAGAACCTGCTCCTCGAGCTGATCCGGCGCGCTAGAGAGCAGGCCGACGCGCTCTTCGCCGAGCTCGCCTCGAGCTGGCTCGGCGAGAAGGGACAGGTCTTCTTCGATCGCGTCGCCGAGTTCTGCGCGGAGCTCGGCCGGCTCGACGGCTCGAGTCTGGAGATCGAGCGGAAGTACCTGCTTCGCAAGCTCCCCGAGCGCGTGCGCGGCGCGGAGTCGATCGAGATCGAGCAGGGCTATCTGCCGGGGTCGACGGTGCGCGAGCGCCTGCGCCGCGCGTCGGGTCCGCGCGGAACGCGCTTCACCCGCACCGTCAAGCTCGGAACCGGGGTCGTGCGAGCCGAGTTCGAGGAGGAGCTGCCCGAAGCGGAGTTCGCGCGCCTCTGGCCGCTCACCGAGGGCGCGCGGCTGCGCAAGCGCCGCTATCTGGTCCCGGCCGATGTGCTCGTCTGGGAGATCGACGAATTCCTCGACCGTCCGCTCGTGCTGGCCGAGATCGAGCTTCCCTCCGCTGAGTCGGAGATCGCGTTTCCAGAATGGCTCGCACCCGTGGTCGTGCGTGAAGTGACCGACGAGCCCGCGTTCAGTAACCTGCGCCTCGCATGCGAATCACCCACGTCCTCCTAGCGGCCGCCTTTTACGCTTGCCTCGCGTTCGACTCACTCGCCGCCGAGCGCGAGGTCCTGCTCGCCACCACCACGAGCGTGCAGGACTCCGGGCTGCTCGACGTCCTCCTGCCCCAACTCACCAAGGAGACAGGCGTCGCGGTGCGCGTGATCGCGGTCGGCTCGGGAGCCGCGCTGCGGATGGGAGCGGACGGCAACGCCGACGTCGTGCTCTCGCACGCGCCCGCGGCCGAGCTCGAGCTGATGAAGACGAACGTGTTCGCCGCCCGGACTCCGTTCATGGAGAACCACTTCCTGATCGCGGGGCCGGCCGAAGACCCGGCCGGCGCGCGCGAGGCGAGCGACGGAGCCGACGCATTCCGGCGTATCGCCACAGCTACGGCGGCCCTGGCGAGCCGCGGCGACGACTCCGGCACGCACAAGCGCGAGCAGGAGCTGTTGCTCGCGGCCGGGCTCGGTGCGCGGCCGGAGTGGCCCGGCGTCGTGCGCACGGGCGCGGGAATGGCCGCGACGCTGCTCGTGGCCGGCGAGAAGCGCGCGTACGTCCTGTCCGACCTCGCCACATTCCTCGCGTTCCAGAAGCGCACCGGGCTCGCGCGGCTCACGCGCACGCCGGACGACCTGCGCAACGTCTACTCGCTCCTGCCCGTGCGCCCGGAGGCGTTCCCCGGCCGGATCCACGCCGAGGACGCCTCGATCTTCGTCGAGTGGATGCTCCGCGCGAAGACCGCTCGGGCGATCGCCGAGTTCGGCCGCACGACGCACGGCGAGCCGCTGTTCCGGCCGCTCGAGCCCGCTCGCTAGACGCGCCGCGCCGCGCTGGTCTCCTTGCGCGTCTCCTCCGCGATCTGGTCGGGAGGCAGGCGCATCAGGCGCAGCGCCTCCGCCTCGGTCTGCAGGAAGTGCCCGGCGTCGGTCGTGACGCAGAACTCGACCATGATGCCGTTCGGATCCACGAGATAGAGCGATGTCGACCAGCCGTGGTCGAGCACGGTCATCTGCTCGACGCCGCGGTTTCGCAGGCGCTTCTTCATCAGCTCGAGCTCCTCCAGCGAATCGAGCGCGAAGGCCAGGTGGTTCACCCAGACCGGAAGGCCGTTGCCGACCGCGATCGCGGTGCGGTACCCGGGCTCCTCGCCGACGTTGCTGATCTCGAAGAAGGCCAGGCACTCGCCAGCGCCCATGTCGAAGAAGAAGTGCCGGAAGTAGCCCTCGCCCTGCCGGTGGTTCTCGGTGCGGAGCAGCTTCATGCCCAGCTTGTTGGCGTAGAAGTCGTAGGTCGCCTCGGAATCCCGGGTGGCGTACGCGACGTGGTGCAGGTGCTTGGAGCGGATCGTGGTCTCGTCGGTCATGGGTCCATTCCTCGTCGGCTCCGCGGCGCCGGATCCCGGAGGCTCCGGGAGTCCGGCGACGGGATGAATTGCGGCACTCGCCAGTGTAGAGCGCGGAGCGGGGTCATGGCGGCCCGCCCTCGCGCAGCGCGTCGCGCGCCTGCAGCACGTGCTCGATCATGAGCCGCGCGGCCCGGTCGCCGCGGCGCTCGCCGATCGCGCGCGCGATCATGCGGTGGAAGAGCGCGGAGCGGCCGAGCTCATGGCTGCTGAAGCTCCGGAACGAGCGCAGCGCGAGCGGGTTGTCGCGGATCGCCGTCAGCACCAGCGACAGGAACGCGTTTCCCGTCGCCTCGGCGATCTTCTGGTGGAACGCGTCGTTGCGCTCGCGAACCGCCTCGAGCCGCGCGTCGTCGTCGGAAATCCCGGTCGCGCGCTCGAAGTCCTCGGCCACCCGATCGAGCTCGCCGATCTGCGCCGGCTCGGCGCGCTCGGCGGCGAGCTCGCAGGCAAACGCCTCGAGCCGCGCGCGCACCTCGTACAGGTCCGAGAGCTCGCGCGGCGACATCGGCCGCACCGCGGCTCCGCGGCGCTCGCGGATCTCGACCACGCCTTCCCGTTCGAGCCGGCGCAGCGCCTGTCGGACCGGCGTTCGCGAGACGCCCTCGCGTTCCGCGATCGCCTCTTCGACCAGCCGCGCGCCGGGGGCGTAGCGGCCCGCGGCGATCCCGTCGCGAATCGCGTGGTACGCGCGCTCGGACTGATCCATGCCGCGGCCTCCAACCCCAATACGCCCAAGGTTCGTATACGATACCTGTGATGAATCTACCAGAACTAACAAATCAGCGATATCGGTGCCGTATTGTATACAGATCCTCTGCCGAGGAGCGAGCATTACGGAGCTTCGCGACCTGCTCGCCCCCCACTACGCGGTCGTGAAGGCGATCCACGTGATCGCGGCCGGGCTCTGGTCGTTCACGACCGCCGTCGCCTACGCCTACTACCTGAAGCCCGCGTTCCTGCGCGCGCAGCGCCATCCGGACGACGCGAGCGCGCGCGCGACGCGCGACTGGCTGATGGAGGGCTTCGATCGCGGCGTGGCGATCGAGCACGTGGCGCTCGCAGTCCTGGTCGCGACGGCGGGCCTGATGCTCTGGCTCGGCGGCTTCGATCTGACGCGGTGGAGCTTCGTCTCGGCGAAGCTCTGGATCGGGATCCTGGTGATCCTGCCGATGGAGGCGATCGACATCCACCTGTCACACCTCGGCGGCAACAAGGCGCGAATCCGAAGGCACGGCGAGCCCGGGCGCTACGAGCGCACGATGGCGCGCCACTGGCTCTTCTTCCGCGTCACCGAGCCGCTGGTGCAGGTGCTGATCCCGCTGATGTTCGTGCTCGCGATCGTGAAGCCCTTCTAGCCCGGATCGATGCAGAGCAGCTTGTCGCCGTGCTCGGTGGTGTTCACCGGGAAGTTGCTCTCGACCGAGCAGGCCCAGCCGTCCTTGGTGAACGAGATGTCGCGCGTGTAGGTGAAGCGCGAGGGCATCGGGTACACCACGAAGCGACGCTCCTTCGGCAGGAAGCGGAAGGCGCGATCGCTCGTGTTCGAGGTCACCCAGACGTCGCCGCTGCGCGGCTCGACCGCGACCGCGTAGGGCATCTCGACGTCCTCGGGCGACAGCTGCGGCAGCGGGAACGCGTCGTACTTCATCGTGCCGGGGTCGAGCCGCACCAATGTCCCGTCGCCGAACGCGGGGATCCAGAGCATTCCGTCGCGGCCGAAGCGCATGCGGCGCGGGCCGACCAGCGGCACGTCGAACTCGCGCACCTCGCGCGTCTTCGCGTCGATTCGGCCGATCCGATCCGCGTAGAGCTTCGAGTACCAGACGCTTCCGTCCTTGGGATTCACGTCGAGCCCGTACAGGACCGGTGGCTCCCAGGCGGCGCGCTTGCCCTCTTTCGGCAGATCGACGAGCTCGGTCTGCTTCGTCTTCGGATCGAGCCGCGCGACCTGGTTCGAGAACGCGAGCGTGTACCAGAGCACGCCGTCGGCGTCGAAGCGGCCGGTGTGCGGGTAGAGTCCGCCGCCGCCGGTCGGGAAGAACTCGAACGCGCCCGTGCGCGGGTCGTACGCGGCGACCTCGCAGGCCGCGGCCGACAACAGGTAGAGGCGCCCGTCGGGGCCCGGAAGAATTCCGTGCGGACCGTGGAAGCTCGTGGTGATCGACGGCACGAGCGGCAGACCGAGCCGCGCGAACTTGCCGCCCGCGTTGTGGCCCTCCTGCGGCATCGCAACCGCCTTCGTGGTGGCTTTCGCGAGATCGGTCACGAAGATCGTGTCGCTGCCCTGGTCGATCGTGTAGGCGAGCCCGTCGGGCGCGACGAGGGCGTCGTGCGGGACCAGAACCGCTGCGCCGAGCGGGTACTGGATCACCCGCGCGCGAAGCGCCTCGGGACTCGGCGTCTGCGCCGGCCGCGAGCGCACGGGCTTGCCGTCGTTGCCCTCGGTGAGCGCGCGGACGTAGATCTCTTCGAGCTCCGGGTTGTTCGCGCCGATGTACTGGCGCTGCATGCGCTGCACGACGACGCGCCAGGCCTCGGCGTCGCGCGGCCCGCGGTTGTACGGCGCGCCCTGCATGTGACAGGTCACGCAGTGCACCGAGAAGCGCTTGCGCGTATCGGCGTCGGGTAGCTTCGCGAGGAGCTTCGCGACGTGCGCGCTCGCGGGCTGGCTCTCCGATTCGGCCTCGGGCGTCGCGAAGCTCCCGAGCGAGATCGAGACGCGTTCGCTCGATTCGGGCGCGAGCGAGAGCCCGCGCGTCTGGTCGGCGTGCCCGGCCGCCCGGACGCGCAGCGTGGCCGCGCCTTCGACCCGGGTGCGAAGCCGGAACGCCCCCTGCCCTCCCGCGTACACCGTCTCGGCGTAGCCGGTCGCGTTCTCGTAGAGCGTGACGAGCGCGCCCGGAACGGGCTTTCCCGAAGCGTCGCGGACGTCGCCCTCGATCACCGCCGCGAAGCCCAGGCCCGGCACGAGAAGAAGCAGGCAGAACCAGCGCATCGCCACCCCTCCAAGCGCGGGCCCCACCGCCCGCACGCCTTTGCATCGTACAATGCGGCGCACAAGGGAGGAACGATGGCCGAGACGACGGGCGGTGCGGTTCTGGCGCGGATGCTGGCGGCGGAGGGTGTCGAGAAGTTCTTCGGAATCGTCGACGGCACCTACACGCAGCTGTTCGCGTGGTGCGTCGAGCACGGGATCGAGCTGGTCTCGCCGCGGCACGAGTCGATCGCGCTGCACATGGCCGGCGCGTACGCGCGACTCACCGGCGGGCTCGGGGTTGCGATCGCGAGCAACGGCCCGGGCGTCGCGAACGCGCTTCCGGGCGTGGCCGTCGAGAACGCCGAGGGCAATCGCGTGCTGCTCATCACCAGCTCCCGGCGCACGGGGATCACCTACCCCGACCGCGGCGGCAGCTACCAGTGCTTCGACCAGGTCGGCGTGATCCGCCCGATGGCGAAGTTCTCCGAGAGCGCGGCTTCCGCCGAGCGCATCCCCGAGCTGTTCCGCGCGGCGCTTCGCGCGGCGTGGAGCGGCCGGCCCGGCGTGGTCCACCTGGACGTGCCCGAGAATCTGATCAACGGGCCGTGCGCCGAGCCGATCCTGCGCCCGCCCGCGCAGTACCGACGCAGCGAGCCGCAGCGACCCGATCCCGCGCTGGTCGAGCGCGCGGCGCGGATGCTGGTCGAGGCGCGCCTGCCGGTGCTGCACGCCGGAAGCGGCGTGATCTGGTCCGGCGCGTTCGCGGAGCTGGCGCGCGTGGCCGAGCTTCTGCACGCGCCGGTCACCACCTCGTGGAGCGCGCGCGGCGTGCTGCCCGAGACCAGCCCGCTCGCCTGGCCGATGGTGCACATCGAGGCCTGCAACCAGCTGCGAAACGAGGCGGACTGCGCGCTCGTCGTCGGCGCGCAGCTCGGCGAGACCGACTGGTGGGGGAAGGCGCCGTACTGGGCGACGCCCGCGCGGCAGCGGCTGATCCAGGTCGACGCGGACGAGGCGCGGCTGGGCCGCAACCGGCCCGCCGATCTCGCCGTGCTCTCCGACGCGCGCGGCTTCCTGGCCGCGCTCGCGCTCGCGCTCGAGCCGCTGGCCGGCCGGATCCCGCTCGCGGACCGGCGCGCCGCGGTGGCGAAGCTGGCCGAGCACAAGAGCCGGCACCGCGCGGAGCTCGACGCCCTGCTCGCGCACCAGCGCGTTCCGATGGTGACCGCGCACGTCGGCGCGACGCTGCGCCGCGTGCTCGACGACGACGCGGTGATCGTCTTCGACGGCGGCAACACCGCCGTCTGGGGCCACAGCTTCTTCGAGCTGCGCGCGCCCAACACGATGCTGCAGACCGCGCACATGGGGCACCTCGGCGCGGGCGTCGGCCAGGCGCTCGGCGCGGCGGTCGCGCGCCCGGGCAAGCAAGTCGTGTGCATGATCGGCGACGGCGCGATGGGCTTCCAGATGCAGGAGGTCGAGACGGCGGTGCGCCACGGGCTGCCGGTGGTCTTCGTGGTCTGCTGCGACCGCCAGTGGGGCATGGTCAAGATCAACCAGAAGTTCGCGCTCGGTCCGACCAAGGAGCGCTTCGCGCGCGCGCTCGGCCCGGACCACGAGGGCACGATCAACACGGACCTTGGCGAGATCGCCTGGGACGAGCTCGCGCGCGCGATGGGCGCGTCCGGCGAGCGCGTCTCCGACGCGGCGAAGCTCGAGCCGGTGCTGCGCGCGGCGCTGGCCTCGCGTCGCTGCACCGTGATCCACGTCGACGTGGACGCGGGCGCGCACCTGTTCGCGCCCGGGCTCGCGCACTTCAAGGACATGCACCAGGAGCCGGCGGGCGAATGACCGCCGACGGCGAGTTCCGCCGCGTGCTCGTGACCGGCGCGGCCGGCTATCTCGGGCGCCAGCTCGTGACGGCGCTGGCGGCGGAGCCTGGCGGCGTCGAGACGATCGTCGCGAGCGACCTGCGACCGCTGCCGCCGCACGACACCCCGGCCGGCGTGGTCGCCGACGCGCTCGACGTGCGCGACGGCGCGGCGGTGCGCGCGAGCTTCCGCCGCCACCGCCCCGACGTCGTGGTGCACCTGGCCGCGATCGTCACGCCGGGGCGCGGCTCCAACCGTGAGCTCGAGTGGCAGGTCGACGTCGGCGGCACGAAGAACGTGCTCGAGGCCTGCCTCGAGGCCGGCGTACGCAAGCTGGTGTACACCTCGAGCGGAGCGGCCTACGGCTACCACGCCGACAACCCCGAGTGGCTCGACGAGTCACACCCGCTGCGCGGCAACCGCGAGTTCGCCTACTCCGACCACAAACGCCAGGTCGAGGAGATGCTCGCCGACTGGCGCGCGAAGCACCCCGAGCTGCTGCAGCTGGTGCTCCGGCCCGGCACGATCCTGGGCGCCACCACTCGAAACCAGATCACGGACCTCTTCGACGGCCGGATCGTGCTCGGTGTCGGCGGCTCCGCGAGCCCCTTCGTGTTCATCTGGGATCAGGACGTGGTCGGCGCGATCCTGCTCGGCGTGCGGCGCGGCGGCACGGGCTGCTACAACCTGGCCGGCGACGGCGCGCTCACCGTCCGCGAGATCGCGAAGCGCCTGGGCAAGCCCTACGTCGAGATCCCGCCCGCGCTGCTCGCGGCGGGGCTCTGGGCGCTCTCGAAGCTCCGCCTCACCCAGTACGGCCCCGAGCAGGTCGGCTTCCTGCGCTACCGCCCGGTGCTCTCGAACCGCAGGCTCGTGCAGGAGTTCGGCTACCGGCCGCGCAAGACCACGCTCGAGACCTTCGAGTACTTCGTCGCGTCGCGCGCCGCGTCCCGGCGCTAAGCCGAGCGCCAGCGTGTGTGGTGCTCGCGCACGATCGCGATGGCCTGCTCGGCGTCGTCGACGCAGTGGGGAATCCGCAGGTCCGCGGGGCTTGCGAGCTCGAAGCCCGGGCGCAGCATCGCCCCGCTCGCCCAATCGACCAGCCCCCTCCACATCCGTCCGGTGAAGACGAGCGGCACGTCGTCCAGGTGCCGCACCTGCAGGAGCTGCCAGATCATCATCGCCTCGAGCACCGTGCCGATGCCGCCCGGGGCGACGATGAAGGCATCCGACATCAACACGAACTGGTGCAGCCGGGTGAAGAAGGTCTCGTGCTCGAAGGCCTGATCGACGAAGGGATTCACGTCTTGCTCGAAGGGCAGCTCGACGCGAATGCCGATGCTCTGCACCCGTTCACCCGCCCCGGCCTCGATTGCGCCCTCGTTGGCGGCCTGCATCAGGCCGGGGCCGCCGCCGGTGACGATGTCGCAGCCGAGCGCGGAGAGCGCCGCGGCCATGCTCTTGACCTCGCCGTAGACCCAGTGCCCCGGTGCGGTGCGCGCCGAGCCGAAGATGCTCACGCGATAGCGCTCGCGCTTCGTCGGTCGCAGGCGCGACAGAGTGTTCACGGTCGCCCAGAGGCCGAACATGGCATCGACGAGGACGCGCTTCACGCCCTCTTCGTCGGCGAGGCTCACGGTGGGCGCGCTGCGATCGTCGGTCGTGTCGTCGTCCATCGAGAAGAGCTCGATGGCTTGCCGCGCGCGCGGGCGCTAGCTCGCGATCCAGGTCGCGATCGCGAAGTAGATCAGCAGGCTCAGCACGTCCTGGATCACGGTCGCGACTGGCCCGCTGCCGAAGGCGGGGTCGCGGCCGGCGCTCTGGAGCAGCCAGGGCAGGAGCAGGCCGATCGTGGTCGCGACCGTGCCCGCGACCACGATCGCGGCCGCGACCGCGAATCCGAGCCTCAGGTCGCCGACGCCGAGCGCGACGAGCGGCAGCGCGATCGCCGCGAGCGCGAGCCCGATCAGCAGCCCGGTCCGGAGCTCCCCCGCGAGCAGCTCGCGCAGCGACAAGCGGGAGAGCGACAGACCGCGCACCGCGATCGCCTCGGTCTGCGTGCCGATCGCGTCCGCCAGATACACGATCGCCGGAACGAAGTACGCGATCGCGAGCTTGTCCTCGAGCAGGTGCTCGAAGCGCGCGACCACCAACGCCGCGAGCATGCTTCCCGCGAGCCCGAAGAGCAGCCACGGCAAGCGGTGGCGCGCGCGCCGCGCCGGCGGAGCCTCGAGCGCGCTGCGATTGCGAGATCGCTCGCGCGTGATTCCGGCGAGCCGGTGCAGATCCTCGACGTGCTCGCGCCGCAGGATCTCGAGCAGCGAGAGCGACCCGACCACCCCGATCAGGCGCTGCTCGTCGTCGACCACCGCCACCGAGCTCGCGCGCGCGCGCAGCGCCTCGGCCGCGACGCGCTCCTGGTCGAAGTGCGACCCGACGCGCGGGTAGCCGCGGTCCACGAGCTCTCCGATCGTCTGCTCGCGCGCGGCGCGGTGCAGGTCTGGAAGTCGCACCGCTCCGAGCAGACGGCCGCCGCCGTCCAGCACGTAGATCGCCTCGAGCGCGTCGTACGCCTGGCGCGCGAGCTGCTCCAGCACCCCGGCGACGGACTGCTCCGGCCGAGCGAGAGGCACGGTGGTGACGAGGTGCCCGGCCGCGCTCTCCGGGTGATGCGGACCTGCGAGCTCGGGCAGGTCCCGCTCGACTCGAACGACGGGTTGGTCGGTCACAGCGGCACCTCCGATCGCACGCTCTTCGCGAGTCGGCCGAAGGCTACAGCACTCTGCGGATCGGTTAACCTCCGACCACCTGCGCAGAGGAGTCCGAGATGCCCCACCCCGAGTTCTTCGACCAGGTGCCGCGGATCGCGCTTCGCGATCCGCTCGCCGCATTCCTGGGCAGCTTCGCCGACGGCGTGGTGGACTACGGCTACCTGGACGCGGTGCGGCTCGCCGGGCACTCGTGCCCGACCGTGGCCGGCGCGTACCTGATGACCGCGAGGGCGCTCGCGACACTCTACGGTGACGCGCTGCCCGAGCGCGGCGCGATCCGCGTCGAATTCAGGGCCAACGCCACGCAGGGCGTGACGGGCGTGATCGCCGGCGTCGTCTCGCTGATCACGGGCGCGCGGCAGGCGGACGGATTCAAGGGGCTGGCCGGGCGCTTCGACCGCCGCGACCTGCTGCGCTTCGACGTGCCCGGACCGGGGGAGATCCGCTTCACGCGCCTCGACACCGGCGCGGCCGTCGACGTGGCATACAGCGCAGCAACCGTCCCGCCCGATTCCTCCATGCAGGCGCTGCTGCCGCGCGCGCTCGCGTCCGATGGGGAAGGAGGCGCGGACGCGGCCGGGTTCGCGCGCGTCTGGCAGGATCGGGTTCGCCGGATCCTGGTCGAGCACCGCGATGATCCGCAGCTGGTGCAGATCCGACCGGTGGCCCGGGGCTAGCCCGCATTTCTCACCACGGTGATCCGTAGGTGGTCGCGGTGCGCTGCGAGGGCGTCGGCGGTGGTGGCTCGGCGGCCGAGGGCCAGCGGCGGCCTTCGA
>VGRW01000010.1 GCA_016875225.1 Deltaproteobacteria bacterium | reverse complement strand
CCCGAAGCGTGACCACCCGATCGGCGCGCTCGGTCGCGCTCGCGTCGTGGGTCATCATCACGACGGTGATTCCGTTCTCGCGGCAGAGCGTGGTGAGCAGGTCGAGCACTTCTCCCGCGTTGCGGTCGTCGAGGTTCCCGGTCGGTTCGTCGGCGAGCACAAGGCCGGGGTCGCCCGCGAGCGCGCGCGCGATCGCCACCCGCTGCATCTCCCCGCCCGAGAGCCGCGTCACCTCGTGGCCGGCGCGGTTCGCGATCCCGAGCCGCTCCATCAGCGCGCGCACCCGCGGCAGCGAATCGCTGAGCCGGCGGCCGTCGAGCAGCAGCGGCAGCGCGATGTTCTCGATCACGTCGAGCATCGGGACCAGATTGAAGAACTGGTACACCAGCCCGATCTTGTGCCGCCGGAAACGCGCGGCCTCGGCTTCGCTCAAGGAATCCACCTCTACGTCACCGACGACCACGCGGCCCGAGGTGGGCCTCCTCATCCCCGCGAGCAGGTGGAAGAGCGTCGATTTGCCTGAGCCGCTCCGGCCGCGCACCACCAAGAATTGGCCGCCAGGAATGGCCAGGTCGAGCGAGCGAAGCGCGCGAACCCGCGGCTCCTCTTCGCCGTAGGTCATTTCGAGCGCCTCGGCGCGCACGGGAAGCCCGAGGCTTCCGATCTTTCGCAGCTCCACGTGAACGTCCGGCCGCATGGCCGCTGCGCCCGCAAGGTTTGGGCCAGACTCAGGCGAACAGCCCGGCCAGCCTCGCCCGCTGCGCCCCCTCGAACTCCCCTCGCCCCCGCCACAGCCGCGTGTCCTCGGGCAGCCGCAAGTAGATCCCCCGCGCGACGCCGAGCGAAGCGTCCGGCTCGGACGGCCAGGCGAGCCCGCGCGCGATCTGCGCCAGCTCGGCCGCCGCGTCCGCGTCGCGCCGCACCCAGCGCGAGACGTGGGTGCTTGCGGCCAGGTGGTCGCTCTTCGAGCCGTTGCAGCTCGCGTGGGCGGCGACCAGGTTCTCGATCGCGTCGTTGGGGTGGCGGGACCAGGGCACGAAGTGGTCCACCTCGACCGCGGCGCCGCGAAGGGGTCGCGCGCAGTAGAAGCACTCGCCGCGCTGCAGCTCTCGGAGCGGCTCGCGAAGCATGGCGAGCGCGGCGCGGTCGCTGCTGAACAGGAACTCCTCGAGCGCGGCCTCGGGCAGGCGGTTGAAGCGCGCGATCAGCGCAGCCCACTCGCGCTGGATCAGCGGGCGCAGCAGGCCGGAGAGCCGCACCAGCTGCTCCGCGGCGCCGGGAAGGAAGCGGATCGAGTTGTCGAAGTCGGGGCCCTTGAACTCGCCTTTCCGGATCGTCTCGTCCCAGCGGATCGCGTACAGGAAGGGAAGCGGCGCGTCGCCCACGCGCTGCAGGCGCGGCAGCGGCATCTCGACCAGCTTCCACTCCACCTCTCGCGCGAGCCGGGCCCACCCCGCGGGCGCCGCGGTCCGCGCGCGGTGCGGCGTGCCGGGCGCGGGGTGGGCCGCGCGGAACTCCTCGATCCGCCGCACGATCTCGGGCGTGCCGCGCGTTCCGCGCTGCGGAAGGTTCTGCTGCAGCACGCGCGAGGTCGCGGGGAACTCGCGGACGTGCGGCCAGTACAGCTCGATCACGCGGCTGGCGAGCTGCGGCGTCGTGACACTGGTCGGTGGCGCGCCGTCGCGCTCCGTGGCCTCGAGCGCCAGGTCGAGCAGGCCGAGCAGAACCGCGTACTTGTACGTCGACGTGAAGCTGCCGCGGTCCAGCACCGACAGGATCTTCTCGCCGAAGGACGCCGCGTCGTCCATTAAGTGCATCGCGCGATCGTATCCCGCGCGGGGCGCCGCGGTCCCGCCAAGTCCGCGTCCGCGCTCGGGACGGACCGTCGTCGAGCCGGTCGGCGCGAATCCGGTGCGGGCTGATTTACGGCCCGAAACCCACTCCCGTCGTCGGAGGTGCACTATTTTCGTCGGTGCGGCCGTCCCCCCGCCGCACCGTCGAGGAGGGAGAACCTTGGGACTCGTCCATCCGTTCCTGTATTTCCTGAAGGCGCGCTCCGCGGAGCGCCGGATCCTGGCTGGGAACACGCGCGACGAGGCCGCGCTCCGGGAGGCCAACGCCGTGTTCTCGGGTGCCGGCTATGGCCTGGGCGAGGTGTTGCTGAACTTCCCGCCGGCCGACGGACAGGCGGGTGTGCTGCTCGAGCTCGACTGCACTCGCGCGCGGTGCGCAGACGTAGTGCTCTCGGCCACGCGGCCGACGGTCGAGATGGTCGAGGAGCTCGATCCCCCGAAGAAGAACGTCCCGCGGGGCTACACCGATCTGGAGCGGCTGCTCGACGCGGTCTGGGGGCACTACTTCCAGACGATCACGCGCAAGAACTTCTGCCTGCAGCCGTGGCTGCGCGCGGCGCTCCGCCCCGGCTACGAGGATCGCTTCCTGGTCGGCTTCATGCAGGGACCGCGCGCCGACTACGCGAGCCTTTCCGCGTGCAACGGCCGCGGCGAGAAGAAGGTGCGCGGCGTCGGTCGCACCGCCGCGTTCCTGCTGAACCAGCCCGAAATCTGGACCGACGGCCCGCGCTACGTCGGATTCTTCGGCATGGACAGCCTGTCGACGCTGGCGTGGGCGTACCTGCTCCGGCACCGGCACCCCGAGCTGCTTCTGAAGCCCGGTTTCCACATGGTCGAGCTCGAGACCCGCGAAGTTCCCGTTCGCGTGCCCGACCACTCCTGGGCGCTCGACTGGAACGCGGAGCTCATCCTGTCGGTGCCGCCCGCGCGGCTTTCCCCCGAGGTCGAGGCGCTCCGGCCGAAGAATTCTTAGGG
Source organism: Deltaproteobacteria bacterium (assembly GCA_016875225.1). Classification (NCBI taxonomy): domain Bacteria; kingdom Pseudomonadati; phylum Myxococcota; class Myxococcia; species Deltaproteobacteria bacterium. The sequence continues at coordinate 64,629 of VGRW01000010.1, read as the reverse complement.
CCGAAACGTTCGCTCACCGACGCTGCGCCACGATCTCCCTCGGATTCGAAACACCAACATCGATTGAGGGAGATCGAGATGACCGAGAAGACCGAGAAGACCAAGAGCGCGAGCAAGAAGCCGGAGGTCCGCAGCACGGGATTCAGCTGGGAGCTGGTCGAGCGCGTGCTCGCCTGCGTCGCGTTGACGCGAATCTACCTCTGGGGGCCGCCGGGCGTCGGAAAGACGTTCGCGGCCTACCACCACGGCCGGCTCGAGCGCGGCCTGTACGCCTGCACGCTGGTGCCCGAGCTGTCGGCGGCCGAGCTCCGCGGCACCTACCTGCCGAAGGGCGACACCATCCTGTGGCACGACGGGCCGGTGATCCGCGCCATGCGCGAGGGCGCGCGGCTGGTGCTGAACGAGCTCTCGCACGCGGGCGAGGACGTGCTGGCGTTCTTGTACCCGATCCTCGAGCACGACAGCACCTGCCGGCTCACCCTTCCCACCGGCGAGACGGTGACGCCGGCGCCGGGCTTCCACGTGATCGTCACCGACAATCTGCCGTCCGACGATCTGCCCGCGGCGCTTCGCGACCGATTCGACGCGCAGCTCGAGATCCGCGAGCCGCACCCCGAGGCGCTCGCGCTGCTCTCCGAGCCGATGCGCGAGGTCGCGCGGCGTGGGGTCGGGCTCGACGAAGATCGGCGCCTCTCCGTGCGCGCGCTGCTCGCGATCGAGCGCGCGAAGCTCGTGCTCGGGCTGCGCGATGCGTGCCTGGTCGTGCTCGGCGCCGCGCGCGGCGCGCTGTTCTACGACGCCGCCCTGCTCGCGGGAGTTCGCTAGTCATGCGCGCATTCGAGTCCCATCGCGAGCGCTTCCTTCCGTACCCCGAGCTCATTGAAAAGCGCGGCGCGGGCGATTGCGCGCCGTACCTGATCGTCGATTCGGTGAAGACCTCGGGACGCGAGCTGGCCGGCGCCGTCGACAAGGTGGCGCGGCGGCTCGCCGTTCCGCTCGATCCCGACGGGCGCGGCGTGGTCCTGCACGAGTACGGCCACGTGCTCTACTCGCCGCTCGTGCCGCCGAAGGTCGCCTTCGACCCGCGGGTCGCGGCCGCGGTCGAGGACGCGCGCGTGAACCTCGCGCTCTGCGCGTCCGGACGTCCGGTCGAGCTCGGCGAGACGGGCGAGCTCTACGTGAGCTGGCTGCTGGCCCTGGACGCGAAGCGCGGCGACGGGTTCGCGCTCTTCGTGCGCAGCGTGGCGTCGATCGGCACCAGCGTCGAGCCGCGGCTCTGCGAGCAGCTCGAGCGGCTCGACCCGCGCACGGGGGCGGGCGTGGTGCGCGAGGTCGTCCGGCGCGCGCGCGACGTGCTCGAGAAGGCGCGAATCCGCTACGGCCGCCCCGACGCGCCCGAGCGCAGCGGCCGGATTCTGGCGCGCAAGCTCGCGGAGCTTCTGCGCCTGCACGGCCTGCTCGACGAGAACGGGTTCTCGCAGAGCGAGCTCGTGATGGACTGCTCGCTGAAGCACGCCCACCACGCCGTGCCCGAGGCGGAAGACGAGATGCGCCGCCTGCGAAACGTCCGCGAGGACGTTCCGGACCTCGCGCCCGGCGTGATGAGCGTCGTGCGCGCGCGGCTCACGCGGCGGCTCTCGGCGCGCACGGGGCTGCGCGCCTGGGGCTCGTCCGTCGAGGGGAGCGTGATCCGACACGCGCACCGCTGGTCGATCGACCGCAAGATCTTCCGCAGGCGCGGCGTGCGCGGTCGGGGCACCGTGCTTCTCGACGTGAGCGGAAGCATGCGGCTCGACGCGCCGGACCTCGAGCGGCTGCTGCGCGCGACCGGAGAGGGAACGCGCGTGGCGATCTACTCGGGCGAGGGAGCCCAGGGCCAGCTCCGCATCGTGGCGGATTCGGGCCGCCGCGCCGAGGGCGACGAGCTCACGCGCTACGGCAGCGGCAACGTGATCGACCTGCCCGCGCTGCGCTGGCTCTCGCGCCAGCACGCGCCGCGGCTGTGGATCTCGGACGGCAAAGTCACGGGAATCGGTGACCAGGTCTCGACGCGGCTGCGCCAGCGCTGCCACGCGCTCGCGCGCCGCCACGCGATCCGCCGCGTCGACGACATCGCCTCGGCGGTGAAGCTGCTCGGCGGGGCGCCCCGCTAGCCGCTACTTCGCCGGCTTCTCGAGCGCCGCGATCAGCGCCTCGACGCTGGTCGGGTTCTCGATTCCCGTGACCCGCAGCTTGTCGAGGACGAGGACGGTGGGATAGGTCGCGCCCCCGGGGATGTCGGCCGTCTTGTCGCCCGCGTCGTCGACGAGCAAGCGGTACGGGCGGCGCTTCATGGCCGGCCGCGCGAAGAGCATCTTCACCAGCGATGGCATTCCCTTCACGTCGACGATGTACACCGCGGAGTTCCGCTCGAACAGGTCGGGGCCGGCCTTCTCGACGGCCGCCTTCGCCACGTCGCCCGCCTTCATGTCGCGGGTGAAGACGATCGCGCGCACGGATTCGTCGAGCTTGCGTAGCTCGCCGTGCTGATCGGGCAGCTCGATGGGGGGAAGGGTGCTCCCGACCGCGTAAGGCTCGGCGAAGGCGGTCGAAGCGACGAGGACCAACAGGGAGGCAAGGAGGGTTCGCATGGCCCGATGGTAGGACAGGATCGCTAGCGTGCGTAGGCCAGCTCTCGCGCGGCCGCGAGGATCGTGGGCATGTTCATCTCGGCCGCGAGCTGCAGCGCGCGCGCCGCGTGCGTTTGCACCCGCTCGTCGTCGCCGGGCTCGCCGCGCGCGAGCGCGGCGCGCGCGCAGTCGAGCACGGCGAGCGCCTCGAGCGGGCGCGCGCCGGCGTGCCGCTCCCACTCGATCGCGTCTTCGAGGAACGCGACCGCCTCGTCCTGGTCGCCGCGCGCGTGGGCCAGAAGCCCGCGGTAGCGCTGCACGGAGCCTGCGCAGACCAGCGCGCCCAGACACAGGTTTCCGTCGCCGGCGATTTCGAGCTCGAGCTCGAGTCGCGCGGCGGTCTCGGAATCGCGCAGGCAGGCGCAGGTCTCGGCCAGCAGCGCCGCGGAAAGCGAGCGGCTCTCGTCGGCGGGAAGTCGGATCAACCGGCCCTCGCGGCAGCGCTCGACGATCCCGGCGAGCCGCTCGCGCGCGGCAGCAAAGCGCCCGGTCGACGCGCAGAACAGCGCGAGCATGCACTCGAGCTCGAGCCGCTCGGGCCGCTCGCGAAGCACGGCTTCGAGATGCGGCTCGAGCTCGGCGAGCCGGCCCTGGAAGCGCCGCAGCGCGAAGCGCTGCGAGGTCGCGACGCCGAACGCGAGCTCGGCCGAGCGGTGGTCGGCAAGCGTTCGCGCGGCCTCGTCCGAGAGCGCCTCGGCCAGGACCAGATCGCCGAGCCAGAGCGCTCGTGCGGCGAGCGCGGCCGCCGCGTGGCCGCGGTGCATCGGGTGGCCGAGCGCCGCCGCCGACTGCTCGCAGGCGCTCGCGGCCTCGTCCACCGCCGCGCGGTCGCCGCGCGCGAGGGCGCTGGCGAAAAGGCGCTGCTGCGCCAGGACCTCGGCGCCGCGATCGCGCGCGCTTCGTGCGAGCGCGACCTCTTCGCGCGCGAACGCCTCGCGCTCGCGCGGATCGTTCGGGTAGAGCAGAAGGCCTGCGCGGCTCGAGACCGCGCGAAGCAGCAGCTTCGGATCGCGCAGCCTGCGCGCGGCGGCGATCGCCGCGTCGCTCGTCGCGCGCGCGCGCTGCGGGTCGCTCGAAACCAGATCGCGTGCGAGCGCGATCTGCAGCTCGGCGCGAAGCGCGGCGCGATCGGACGGGAGCTGCAGCAGCACCTCTTCGACCCGCGCGACGCGCGCGAGCGGATCGCCGCCCGCCGTCGCGGGGCGGATCGCTTCGAGCGCAACGAGCGCGATCGCGAGCGCGTCGATCGCGTCCGCCCCGTGCGCGACGCCCGCCGCGCGCTCGAAGTCGCTCTCGGCCCGCGCGGGATCGCCCGCGAACAGGTGCGCGCGCCCGAGCTCGATCAGGAGTCGCGCCTCGCGATCGGGCGCGACCGCCGGGCCGAACTCGAGCCAGTGCAGCGCGGCGCCGAGCTCCCGCGCCGCGTCCTCGAAGGCGAGCAGGTTGAACGCCCGTTTCGCGGCCGCCTCGGCGCACTCCGCCGCGCGAACCGCGCCGTCGGGGCGATCGGATTCGCCGAAGTGGTGCGCGAGCCCGAGCCAGGGCGTGGTCGACGGATCCGCGGCCAGGGCCTCGAGCGCGCGCGCCACCGCGCCGTGCAGGTTCGCGCGGCGCACCAGCGGGAGGTTGGCGTAGATCGCCTCGCGCACGACCTCGTGGCTGAACTCGATCCGGTCGGGATCGGCGTCGTTTCGAGCGAGAATGCCGAGCGCGGCGGCGCGGTCGATCTGCGCAAGCGCGTCCCTGCGCTCCACGGCCGCCGCAAGCGCGAGAACGGAGAGCTGCGCCTCGCGCCCGATCACCGCCGCACACTCGACCCGCTCGCGATCGTCGCTCGCGAGCGCCCGCAGCCGCGCGTCGATCAGGTGCGCGAGCGTCCTCGGCACGCGTTGCTCCGCGTCGGCGCCTTCGGCGCTGCGCAGCAGCTCGCGCAGGAAGAGCGGGTGCCCGCCGCTTCGCCGCTGGAGTGTCTCGATCTCGCTCCGCGACGGCGGCTCCTTCCCCGATCGCGCAAGAAAGGACGCGATTTCGTCCGCGGACAGCGCGCCGATCTCGAGCCGCCGCTTCGCCGGAGCGATTCGCCGCAGGCAGTCCGTCAGCGCGGGATCCGCGTCGGCCTCGAGCTCGCGCGCGATCGCGATCACGAGCACGCGCGTCGCGTACGGCGTGTCGCCGAGCCGCGCCGCGAAGCCCGCCGACGCCAGATCGGCCAGGTGCAGGTCGTCGAGCACGATCGCGAGCGCGCGGCTCTCGGCCTCGCGCTCGAGACCGCGCGCGAGCCGCTGCAGCAGCAGGTGGCGGGCGGTCTCGGGATCGAGCCGCTCGGCTCCGCGCCGATCGAATGGCGTCTGCAGCTCGACCCGAAGCGCGTCGAGCTCCTCGCGCTCGTGCGAGCCCTCGCAAAGCTTCGCCAGCACCTCGAGCCACGGCGCGAGCGGCTGCTCGGCCCGGCCCTGATCGCAGCGACTCCAGACGAAGAGCACCGATTCGCTTCGCGCCGCGAGCTCGCGCACCAGCGCGGTCTTGCCGATCCCACCCGCGCCGCTCACGAGCAAAGCGCCGCCGCGGCCGAGACGCGCCTCGTCGAGCTCGTTGGCCAGCCAGGCGAGCTCGCGTTCGCGCCCGGCAAAGCTCGGCTCACGCGTCGGAGACATGCTCACCGTCCAGTGGTCGAATTCGCCCATGGAAATCCTGAGAGGGACGCCGCTCGTCCGCGAGGCGCGCAAGACACCCGCGACGCGAGTGGACACGCGCGCCGAGGCCCGCGCGCGGCGATCAGAACGCGAGCAGCCGCTCGATCAGCCAGTACGACGCCAGCGCGCCGATCCCGTACGCCGCGGCCGTCGGCCAGCCTCGGGGCGCTTCGACGCGCAGCAGCGCCGGCAATCGGCCGAGCAGGAGCAGCGCGGCGACGAAGGCGAGCTGACCGGCCTCGACGCCCAGGTTGAAGCAGAGCAGCGCGAGCGGGATCTGCTGCGCCGGGAAGCCGATCTCGGCCAGCGCGCCCGCGAAGCCGAAGCCGTGCAGCAGGCCGAAGGCGAACGCGACCAGCCAGGGCCTTCGCGCGGACAGGCTCGACCGGCCCCGGCGCGACTGCGCGATCTCGCTCGCGACGAAGACGATGCTGAGCGCGATCACGGCCTCGACCGGCGGCGGCGAGACGGTGATCCAGCCGAACGTCGCCGCCGCGAGCGTCAGGCTGTGCGCGATCGTGAAGGCGGTGATGGTCCAGAGCAGCGGGCGCGTGGCGCCGATCAGGATCACCAGCGCGAGCACGAAGATCAGGTGATCGACGCCCAGCAGGATGTGCTCGACGCCGAGCCACAGGTAGGTGCGCGCGACCGCTCCGGATCCCGCCGTCGCCTCGACCGTGAACGACGGCGAATCCGGAGTGAGTCGCAGGACCTGTGTGTGTCCGTCGAGTCGCTCGATGCGCACGAGCACGTCGGTGAGCGTTGCCGAAAGCCCCTCCACGGCGATTCGCGCGCCGTCGAGTCCGCCCGCGCGGAGAATCCGCGTTCGCTCGACGTGCGCGCGCCCGGAGAAGCTGCTCCGCGGCGCCCCGATCCGCTCGACGTCCGCGGGGAGCTCCAGAACCAGGCCGAAGCGCAGGCTCTCGCCGGCGGCGGGAACCTTGAAGAGGACGTCGTAGGTCTCCTCACCGGTCTCTACGATCTCGAGATACGCGGGACGAACCTCGTGCGCGCCTGCACTGGTCGCAAGACCCAGCGCGAGCCAGAGCGCGACGAGCGCGCTCACGGGTCGGCGCGCTCGACGCGGATCAGGTAGCGCTCGCGCAGCGCCTGGTACTGCGCGTCGAGCCCCTCCTGGCGTCGGCGCGCTTCGAGGTCGCGGGCGACCGCATCGCGCACCTCCGCGAGCTCGGGCGTTCGCTCGGCCTCGCGGGACTCGACCCGCACCAGGTGCGCGCCGTAGCCCGACGTCACCGGCCCGAACCACTCCCCGACCGGCGCGCCGCGCAGCGCGGTCTCGAACTCGGCGCCGAACAGCCGCACGAGCTCGGAGGCGCTCGCGTTCTCGTAGCGCGGCGAGAGCATCAGGCTGTCGCCGCCGCTGACCGGATCGGCGCCGTCCGGCTGCGCGCGCAGCTCGGCGAGCAGCCGCGCAGCGTCGGCCTCTAGCTCCGGGCCGCGCTTGCCGGGATCGAGAAACACTTGCGAGAAGCTGAGCCGTGACTCGACGCGGTACTCGGCCGCGTTCTCCTCGAGATACCGCTCGAGCTCGGGCTCCGTCGGCTCCCCCGCCAGGCTCGGGTCCTCGAACAGGAACTCGAGCTTCTGGCGCAGCCGCCTGCGCACCACCGTGTCGTCGCGATCGAGCCCGAGCGCGACGGCCTCGCGGTACAGGGCCTCGTCGCGGATGTGATCCTCGACGAGCCCCTCGAGCTCCGACTCCGTCGGCGCGCGCTGCCAGGTCTGCGTGAAGGTCTGCTTCAGATTGTCGATGCGCCCGCGGCTCACGACGATCTCGGACGCCGGCTCTCGCGCCGGCGCTGACACCCATCGGTGCAGCCCGAAGAGCGCCGCGCCGAGCAGCAGGAAGTGGAGCAGCGGCTCGCCGGCGAGCCGCCGCGCGTTCACGGCGTGTACCAGATCGGCGAGGAGTAGGCCCGCTCGGTGAGCGTCATCGCCGTGCCCGGCAGCGGAGTCACGCCGAGACGGACCACGTCGTAGGCGGTCCAGCGCGGCGTGGGGATCTCGATCACGCGCGCGTAGTAGAACGCGCGCTCCCCGGCGTCGAAGTCCGGATCCTTCCAGACGGTGACGAGCTCGGCCGCGCCGATCGTGTTGGTCCAGGTCGCCGTCGAAAGGTCGACCGTGCTTCCGACCGAGGGAAGCCTTCCGTCCGCGCCCGGCTTGCGCGCGCCGCTCCAGGCGACGTCGTACACTTTTTCGTGAAGCTCGCCCTTCGCGTCGAGCCAGCCCTTCACGATCTGCACGCGGTCGAGGTTGGCGCCGATCGGGTCCTTCAGCGCGCCGACCAGGAACGTGGGCGCCTTGCCGGAAGGCGCGCGGCTCAGGTCGCCGCCCATCGGCACGCCCTTGGCGTAGCCCGCCAGCGCCGGGTTCGGAGCCGCGGCGTCGGAGCCGGCGAAGTCCCAGCCGCCGAAGAAGCGCAGCGCCATGCGCGGGCCCGTGGTGCGTAGGTCTCCTTGCGCTCCATGGCGTCCCAGATCGCCTCGCGCGTGTTCTCGCTGGCCCAGACCGCGCAGTAGCTCGACGACGAGACCTGCCACTCCATGACCCGGACGCCGGACTTCTCGTTGGACATGAAGGCGCTGGTCATGCGCTTCGGGCCCGGCTCCTGCGGCACGGTCTTGCCGAAGAAGTTGTCCTCCTCCATGGCGGTGAGACCGGTGTGCGCGTCGCTGCCGCCGGCGAGGCCGAACTTGTATGGGTTCACGCCGAGCTTCGCCTCCAGCGCGAGACCGTTCTTGTAGGCCGAGCGCGCGTACTCGAACTCGAGCATGTCCTTGGTCTTCGCGACGCTGCCGTCCAGGTTGCCCGCGTCCCAGCGCTCGAAGTTCGCGAACTCGTCGTTGGGCGACAGGAACGGATGCGTCTCGCCGTCGCCCTTGGTCTGGCTGGCCTCGTACAGGCGCTCCCACCTCGCGCGCTCTTCGGCGTACTCGCGGTCGATCGGCTTGCCGGTGAACGACTCGATGATCGGGAACATGCGCCCGTTGCTCAGGTTCCCGTTGTGCGCGATCGCGAGCACCTGCCCGCCGGTCTTCTTCTCGTACGCGGCCATCCACTTCCACAGATCGCGCGGGTTGTCGCTGCCCACCGGCGGGTACACCGTGAGCGGCTCGACCTGGCTCGCCTTGTCGGCGGCGTCGCGGAAGATCACGTTCCGGTGCAGGTTGTTGCCGCTGGTGTTCGAGGTCCACTCGTAGCCGATGAAGGCGGTGAAGCGGCCCGGCTCGTTGTACTGCTCGGCCGCGGCGATCGTCTCCTGCCAGGCCCCGCGGTACGCGGGCGATCCCGGCCGGTACATCAGGGTCTGCGGGAAGGTCCCCTGCGAGAAGGCGACGATGATCTCCATCGCGGCATCCGCGCCCCGGCCGGACCGGATCATGTCGTACCACTTGCGGCCGGTCGGATCCGCGAGCAGCTCCGGCTTGCCGGCGAACAGATCCGGGAAGAAACCCATGTTGTCGGAGTGGTCGGCGACGACCAGGAAGTCGAGCGGCCGCTGCAGCCGGACCTTCTGCTTGCTCGACGAGACGACCTCCTCGCCGCGCGCAAAGCGGTAGGCGTCGCTCGGCCCGAGCCGCGCGCCGAACGCGCCCGCGTCCATCGAGAACGAGGTGTGCAGGTGGGTGTCGCCGAAGAGCGGGCGCGTCGGCAGGCTGCGCCCGGTGTAGGGCGAGTAGTCGGCGGACGCCTCGGGCTTCGGATCCGCAGCCCGCGCGGGCGCTGCGAAGGCCAGGCCGAGCGCCGCGGCCAGGATGGCAGTTCGGATTCGATCGCTCATGGAGCCCCCTCTGTGCTGGACGACGGCGCGCAACCGTAGACGGGCCGTCCTCGAGTTGCCACGATGCCACGATGCGGACAGCCCTGGCCAGCGTTTCGATCCTCGTCGCCGCGCTCGCGGCATGCATCGACCCCTCGGACCGCCGACCCGGCACGCGGCTCGGCGGGAACGTCGTGTCGGAGCTGCCGTCGGACTGGACGTTCAGCGACGCGCACGCCGAGATCGCGGTCGAGGTCCGCACGCCGTACCTGATTCCGCATTCCGTCACCGTCTGGTGTGCATCGCTGGATGGAGTGCTCTATCTGGGCGCGCGCGACCCGCTTAGCAAGCGCTGGCCGGCGTGGGCCGACCGCGATCCCGAGGTGCGGGTCGGAATCGGCGAGAACGTCTACGAGGTTCGGCTCGTGCCGCTCGACGACGCGGCGACGCTCGAGCGCCTGCGGGCGGCCTACACCGCAAAGTACGCGCTTCCCGAGACACCGAGCTCTACCGCCGTGCCGTCGACCCGCTACTGGCGCGTGGAGCCCCGCGGCTAGCTCCCCCACCGCAAGTTCCGTTGCCCGGGATCCGATTTCGTATCAGGAGGCGGGCGAACGAGTTGTCGTTGCGTGTGGAAGAGACGACGTCGTCCGCAAGCCCCGCGAGCGCGAGCGTCTACGAGCTGCTCGTGCGCAGCGCGCGCAGCGTCACCCGAATTCTCGCGATCATCGTGCCGCCGCTCTGCGTGGTTCCGGTCGCGACGGGAATCGCGCCGCTCGAGCCGTCGCTTCTGTATCTCGCGATCCTGGAGTCCGGGTTCGTCGCGCTGTGGTGGCTCGCGCGCGGGCGCACGGGCGAGCTCTGGCCGGAGCCTGTGATGTTCACCGCGACGCTTCTCGCCAGCGGCGGCGTGATCTTCTCTCCCTCGCACCTTCTGCTCGACTACAAGCCGTATGCGCTGCTCGCTCCCATGACGCCGCTCGCCTTCGCGTCGCTCGCGCCGGTGCGGCCTCGGCTCACCTACGCGCTCGCTGGGGCCACGGCCGCGCTCTACGCGCTCTCGCTCTGGCTCGTGCCCAGCGACCGCGCAGTCGACGTATTCAGCTTCGGCGTGATGTGCCTGGCGATGGCGTGGCTCGGCGCGACGCTCGCGCGCGACCAGCTGCGACTGCTGGCGGATCTGGGCGACGCGCGCGAACGCGCACTCGAGTCGGCTCGGCTCAAATCCGAGTTCCTGACCAACATGAGCCACGAGATCCGAACGCCGATGACCGCGATCCTCGGCTTCGCCGAAGAGGTGGAGCTCGAGCTGGAGAGCGCCTACGCGAGCCCGAGGATCCGCGCCGCGCTCTCGACGGTCCGCCGCAACGGCGCGCACCTGATCTCGCTGATCAACGGGATTCTCGACCTCTCGAAGATCGAGGCGGGCAAGCTCGAAGTCGTGCGCGAGCGGTTCTCGCCGATCGCCATCGTCGCGGAGGTCGCGAGCCTGCTCGGCGTGCAGGCGAACGAGAAGGGGCTGGCGCTCGAGGCGGTCGCGGTCGGCCGGATCCCGGAAGAGATCGAGAGCGACCGCACGCGTCTGCGCCAGATCCTGATCAACCTGGTCGGAAACGCGATCAAGTTCACCGCGCAGGGACGCGTTCGGATCGAGGTCGGCCTGGTCGAAGACGGGCTCGAGTTCGCGATCGTCGACAGCGGCTGCGGAATCGCGCCGGATCAGATCGAGCGCGTCTTCGAGATGTTCACGCAGGTGCACGGCTCGGTCACGCGCGCGCACCAGGGTACGGGTCTGGGGCTCGGCCTGTCGCGCAAGCTCGCGCGAATGCTCGGCGGCGACGTCGACGTCTCGAGCGAGCTCGGCCTCGGCAGCCGCTTCAGCCTGCGCGTTCCCTGCGGCGACCTCGCGAGTGTCCGCGTGCTTCCGGCCGCGAGCGTCGGAGAGTTCGCGGTGCTCGAGCGCGCGCCCGTCGCGCCGACCACGACGCGGCTCTCCGGCCGTGTTCTGCTCGTCGAGGACGGGCCAGACAACCAGCGCCTGATCAGCGCGATCCTGCGCCGCGCCGGGCTCGAGGTCGAGCTCGCCTCCGACGGCGCCGCGGGCTGCGAGCTCGCGCTGCACTCGCTCGCCTGCGGCGATTCCTACGACGTGATCCTGATGGACATGCAGATGCCCGTGCTCGACGGCTACGCCGCCGTGAAGCGCCTTCGCAGCGCCGGATACCGCGGCGCCATCCTCGCGCTCACCGCACATGCGATGTCCGGCGACCGCGAGCGCTGCCTCGCGATCGGCTGCGACGACTACGCGAGCAAGCCGATCCGCCGCGAAGCGCTGCTGCAGCAGCTGGCAGGATTCCTGGCAAAGCCCGGATAGAGGTTGCCCGACGGCGGTATAGTGCGGGCTGCATGACTCCATTCCTGATTCGCGCCGAGTTCGGGTGTACCGAGACAGGCGGGGCGGAGATCGGGCGCTACGAGGTCGGCGGGGCCGGGAGCGCGAAGTGAAGCGGCACCCGGACCTGCGGCCGCTCTCGGAGGATCACCACACGGCGCTCGTGCTCGCGCGCCGCACGCGGCGAGCGGCGGAGCGCGGCGGTGACGACGCGGGCGCGCTCGACGCGCAGTGGCGGGACGTGGTCCGGGCGTTTGCCGCCGAGCTCGAGCCGCACTTCGCGACCGAGGAGCGCTGGATGTTGCCGCGGCTCGAGGAGTCGGGCGAGACCCGGCTTGTGGAGCGCACGCGCGCGGATCACGCGCGGCTTCGCGAGCTGGTCCGTGACGCGGCGAGCGCGCCGGTGCTGGCCGAGTTCGCGGCGCTTCTCGAGCGGCACGTCCGCTTCGAGGAGCGTGAGCTCTTCGTGCGCTTCGAGGCTCTGCTCACGGAGTACGAGGACGCGTCCATGCGCGGGCTCTGCCGGGAGGGCGCGTGGGAGGCCGCGATCGGCGCGCTCCGCAGCGCGCGGCGGAACGCGCAGCGCGACTAGGCGCGGTGTAGGATCGCGACATGACCCAGCCCATCCTCGTCGAGCGCAGAGTCAACGGCGTCGCCACCGTCACCATGAATCGGCCCGATCGAATGAACTCGCTCACCGGCGAGCTGCTCGCGCTTCTCGCCGAGAAGCTTCGCGAGGTCGCCGACGACTCGTCGGTGCGCGTGGTGGTGCTCACCGGCGCGGGGGAGCGCGCGTTCTCGGCGGGCGCGGACCTGGCGCCGCCGGGCGCGCCGGGCCCGGCCGAGCGGCACGCGAGCGGGCGGCAGACGCTCGAGGAATCGTTCGACGGGTTGAAGCGCATGCAGGAGTCGTCGTTCCTGCTGCACACGATGCCCAAGCCGACCATCGCCGCGATCAACGGCGCTGCGGCGGGCGCGTCGCTCTCGATGTCGATGGCGTGCGATCTGCGCGTCGCCGTCGACGGGGCGGTGTTCACGACCGCGTTCGCGCGCATCGGCTTCTCGGGCGACTTCGGCGGCTCGTACTTCGCGACCAAGCTTCTGGGCGCCGCGAAGGCGCGCGAGCTGTACCTGCTCGGCGATCGCTTCGACGCGGCCGAGGCGCTGCGCATCGGTCTGCTCTACCGCGTGTTCGCGCCGGACGTCTTCCGCAAGGAGGTCGACGTGCTCGCCGATCGCCTGGCCGAAGGCCCTCCGCTCTCGTACCGCTACATGAAGCGCCACCTGAACCTGGCCGAGCACGGCAACCTGCGCGACGTGCTCGACCTGGAAGCCGAGGCCATGATGTACACCGGCCGCAGCGAGGACTTCCGCGCGGGAACCGCCGCGTTCCTCGGCAAGAAGAAGGCGAAGTTCACCGGTCGGTAGGCTGCGCGGCGGTCTCCGATGTGACTCGCGGTTCACCGTCTTTTCCGCGGGTGATCTCTGCGGTATCGATTCGCTTCGGTCCCGCGGGGAGTGACCCGTGGCAGAGAAGCGCAGCGTCGTCCCGAGCCGGAGGATCGCGGAGGCGATCTTCTGGATCCGTGGCCATCGCGTGATCATCGACGAGGATCTCGCCTCTCTCTACGCGGTGGAGACGCGCGTGCTGATCCAGGCGGTGAAGCGCAATCCGGCACGTTTCCCCGCGGATTTCATGTTCCAGCTCTCGACGGCCGAGTTCACTCGTTTGAGATCACAGTTTGTGATCTCAAACGGAAGCGGCGGTCGACGACACCGGCCCTATGCGTTCACCGAAGAGGGGGTCGCGATGCTCTCCAGCGTGCTTCGCAGTCGACGCGCCGTGCGCGTGAACGTGGAGATCATGCGCGCCTTCGTCCGGCTGCGAAGACTGCTCGCCAGCCACGAGCAGCTCGCTCGAAAGCTCGACGTCCTGGAGCGCAAGTACGATGCGCAGTTCGGCACCGTGTTCACCGCGATCCGGCAGCTGATGATCGCGGAGGCGAGCCCGAAGCGGCGGATCGGCTTCGGTCGGAGCGACTGACGCACGGCCCGCGCCTTTCCTCCGACCCCCGACGCAGCGGACCGCGCGAACCGAGGGCACTGGAGCGAACGGGGATCTCCGATACGATCGCCGGTCCTTTGCGCTCGAAGTCGAGGAACAGGCGGAGATCGCGCGGGAACCGGCGCGTGTCGCGAAAGGCGCGGAGCCTCGCCCCGCTCGCGCGGCGCGGGCTCGTCCTGTCTGCGCGGGCGCTCGCGGTCTTCGTCGCCGTGTCGGTCGCCGCGGTCGCGCTGATGCGCTGGGTCGATCCGTGGACGAGCGCGTTCATGATCGAGTCTCGGATCGCGGCGGCGGCGCGCGGCGAGCGCGGCTACCGCACCGACTATCGCTGGGTCGACTACGAGCAGATCTCGCCGGAGCTCGCGATCGCCGTCGTGGCGTCGGAGGACCAGCGGTTCCCGAAGCACGCAGGCTTCGACTTCGCAGAGATCGCCGACGCGCTCGAGGATTCCGCGGATGGCGAGCCGATGCGCGGCGCGAGCACGATCACGCAGCAGGTGGCCAAGAACCTGTTCCTCTGGCCGGGCCGGAGCTTCGCTCGGAAGGGGATCGAGGCGTACTTCACGGTGCTGCTCGAGTCGCTCTGGCCCAAGCGGCGCATCCTCGAGGTGTATCTGAACGTCGCCGAGTTCGGCCCCGGTGTGTTTGGTGCGGGCGCGGCCAGCGCGCGGTACTTCGGCAAGCCCGCGCGAGCCCTCGACCGCGAAGAGGCGGCGCGGCTCGCCGCGGTGCTTCCCGCGCCGCGCCTCCTGCACGCCGACCGCCCGTCGGCCTACCTGCGCACCCGCACCGCGCGGATCGAGCGCGCGATCGCCCGGCTCGGCGGATCGGGGTACTTGCGCTCGATGTGACCGGGCTCGTGTAGACTGGCGCCATGGACTTCACCTTCAGCGATGCAGAGCAGGCGTACCGGGAGAAGGCGCGGGCGTGGATCCGGGAGCACGTTCCCGCGTGGTGGCGCGACGCGGACGCGCACGAGTTCGACGAAGAGGACGCGATGTTCGAGGGCGTCCGCCGCTGGCACCAGGACCTCTACGACGCGGGCTACGTCGGCGTGACCTGGCCGGTCGAGTACGGCGGACAGGGCCGCGGCCACGTCGAGAACGCGCTCCTGCAGGAGGAGCTCGTGGTGCAGGACGCGCCGCCCGTGACGAACGGTCTGGGCATCGGGCTCTGCGGGCCGGCGATCATCCACCACGGCAGCGAGGCGCAGAAGAAGCGCTTCCTGCGCCCGATGCTTCGCGCGGAGGAGATGTGGTGCCAGGGCTACTCGGAGCCCGGCGCGGGCTCGGACCTGGCGAACCTGCGCACCACCGCGGAGCTGCGCGGCGACCGCTGGATCGTGAACGGACAGAAGATCTGGACGTCGCTCGCGCACCGCGCGGACTGGATCTTCTGCCTGGTGCGGACCGACCCGAAGGCGGACAAGCACGAGGGCATCGGGTTCCTCTTGATCGACATGAAGACGCCCGGGATCGAGGTCGCGCCGCTGGTGCAGATCACCGGCGGGCGCGGCTTCTCGCAGTGCTTCTTCAAGGACGTCGAGGTGCCGGTCGCAAATCTGGTCGGCGCGCCGACACAGGGCTGGCAGATCGCCAACACCGTTCTGGGTTACGAGCGCGGCGCATCCACGCTCTCGCGCTACGCCGGCTACCGGCGCGAGTTCGAGCAGCTCGTCGACGACTCGCGCCGCACGCGGCGCAATCGCGACGGCGTGTACCGACAGCGCGTCGCGCAGGCGGCGATCGAGCTCGAGGTGCTGCGCCTGAACTCGCTGCGCTCGCTCACGGCGCTCGCGCAGGGCGTGAAGCCGGGGCCGGAGTCGTCGCTGCAGAAGCTCTACTACTCCGAGATGGGCCACCGGCTGGCGAAGCTCGGCTGCGATCAGGAAGGCGCGTTCGGCCAGCTCGAGCGCAAGTCGTACCGCTCGCCCGAGGCGGGCCGCTGGGCGCAGCGGCTGCTGCAGAGCCGCGGGCCGATGATCTTCGCAGGCACGAGCGAGATCCAGCGCAACATCATCTCCGAGCGCGTGCTGGGACTGCCGCGGCGCTAGACGAAGGAGCCGGGTGCCCACCGCCTGGGAGCGCGATCTCGATTCCGCCCGCGCGAGCCTGACCCGCTGGCTGCGCGGCAAGCTCCCGAACGCGACGGAGGTGGAGGTCTCGCGGCTCGTCGCGCCGCAGAGCTCGGGCTTCTCGAACGAGACGCTGCTCTTCGACCTGGCCTGGACCGAGGCGGGCCGACACCGCACGGCGTCGCTCGTGGCGCGCATCGCGCCGACCGGCTTCGCGGTCTTTCCCGAGTACGACCTGACGCTTCAGTTCGAGTGCATGCGGCTTCTCGCGCCGGCCGGCGTCCCGGTGCCCCGCGTCTACTGGCTCGAGACGGAGGACGAGGGCGTCTTCGGCGCGAAGTTCTACGTGATGGGCCGCGTCGACGGACGCGTTCCGTCCGACCGGCCGCCGTACCCGCTCGAGGGCTGGCTGAAGGAGCTTGCGCCCGAGAGCCAGGCGCGGATCTGGTGGGGCGGGATCGAGTCGATGGCGCAGATCCACTCGCTCGACTGGCGCCGGCTGGGCCTGGGATTTCTGGACCGGCCGGAGCTCGGCCGCACCGGGCTCGAGCAGCAGATGCGCTACTGGGAGCGCTACATGCGCTGGGTCGCGCGCGGGCGGCCGCAGCCGACCATCGAGGCCGCCTGGCAGTGGCTGGTGCGGAACCAGCCCGCCGACGAGAGTGACTCGCTGGTCTGGGGCGACGCGCGGATCGGGAACGTCATCTTCTCCGCAGACGGAGCCGAGCCGCTCGCGGTCCTCGACTGGGAGATGGCCACGCACGGAAACGGCGAGCAGGACCTGGCCTGGGCGATCTTCGTCGACCGCCACCACAGCGAGGGCCTCGGCGTGCCGAGGTTGCCGGGCTTTCCGAGCTACCCGGAGACGATCGCGCGCTACGAGGAGCTCTCCGGCCGCGCGGCGAAGCACCAGGAGTTCTACGGCATCTTCGCGGGCTACCGGTTCGCGGTGATCATGAGCCGGATCGCGCAGCAGATGGTGCACTACGGCGTGCTTCCCGCGGACTCGAAGTTCGAGACCGACAACATGGTGACGCGGCTTCTGGCGAAGGATCTGGGCCTGGCCGCGCCGGAGTGAGACGAATGGCCGAGTCACATCACCACTTCCTTCCCGCCGCCGGCGCTCACTGGCTTCTGCCGCTCTACGATCCGCTCACGCGGCTGCTCGGCGCGCCCTCCGCGCTGCGAAGGCTGCTCGAGCAGGCCGAGCTCGCGCCCGGCCAGCGGGTGCTCGACCTCGGCTGCGGCACGGGGGCGCTCGCGCTCGAGGCCAGGCGCGCGCAGCCCGGCTGCGAGATCGTCGGCCTCGATCCCGACGCGAAGGCGCTCGCGCGTGCGCGCGCCAAGGCCGCGCGCGCCGGGCTCCACATCGCGTTCGAGCAGGGCTTCGGCGACGCGCTGCCGTTCGCCGACGCCAGCTTCGACCGCGCGCTCTCCTCCTTCATGTTCCACCACTTGCCGCTCGAGCAGAAGCCCGCGGTGCTGCGCGAGCTGCTGCGCGTGCTCCGGCCGGGCGGGCGCCTGCACCTGCTCGATTTCGGCGGCCCGAGCCACGCGCTCACCGCGCAGATGCGCGACGCCGGCTTCGCCCGGGCCGAGACGGTCGAGCAGCGCCGCTTCTGGATCGCCAGCCTGGTCTACGTCCGGGCGGAGTGCCCCGGAAGCGCGAGCTCCGCGTAAGGCGGGGCGAAGAGCAGGATCAGCCTCTCGACGCCCAGGCCCGCGAGGCGCTTGCGGCTGGCTTCGGTGCCCGGGAAGCCGCCGAAGGCGGTGACGTGGAACGGTGTCGTGCGGCCCGAGTCGCGGTGCGCCTGGCGCGCGTCGCGGACCAGCTCGGGGAGCATCGGGTGGCCGGCTGCGCAGTTGAAGCCGTCGCCGTAGCGGCCCGCGACCTGCGCCATGCGCGGGCCGAAGCCGCCGACGATGATCGGCGGGGGCGGGGCAGGGCGCAGGAAGCCGGGCGGATCGCCGGACCAGATCCGGCGAAGCGCCGCGATCACGTCGATTACCCGTTTACGCCGTTCGGTGTCGGTGCCCGGGGGCAGGCCGATCGCGTCCTGCTCTGCGGCGTACGGCGTGGCGCGGCTGCCGCCCGCGCCGATCCCGAGCAGCAGCCGCCCGCCCGAGACCTCTTGCAGCGTCGCGGCCATGTTCGCGAGCACGCCGGGATTTCGGTTCGCGGCGTTCAGCACCAGCGGACCGAGCATGACGCGCGAGGTCACCGCCGCGAGCGCCGAGAGCACTGTCCAGCACTCTGGCACCGGAGCGGGGCCGGTCTCGCCCCCGCCGCGAAGATGATCCCAGAGCCAGACGCCGTCGTAGCCGGCGTCCTCGGCGCGGAGCGCGGCGACGCGAAGCATGGGCCAGCTCGCGCCGAACGGAATCAGCAGGACATCGGTTCTCACGGGACCCGGCGCGCGGGCGGCCGCGCGCCACCCGCCTTCGCTCGGCTGCGCCTCGCTGCGCGCTTCGCTTGCAACTCCAAACTCACGCGCGCGCTCAGCCCGCGATCGGCGGGTCGGCGACCTTCAGGAGCTGCTTGCCGAGATTCTTGCCCTGGAACAGGCGAAGGAAGGTCTGCGGCGCGTTCTCGAGCCCGTGCTGGATGTCCTCGGCGTGCGCGATCTTCCCCTCCGCGACCCACTTCGCGAGCTGCGCCGCGGCCTCGCCGAAGCGCGCGAGGTAGTCGATCACGATGAAGCCCTCCATTCGCGAGCGCGTGATCACCAGGTTCATCAGGTTGCGCGGGCCGGGCGGGGGCGCGGCCTCGTTGTAGGCCGAGATCCCGCCGCAGAGCACCACGCGCGCGCGCTGGGCGAGATTGCCGAGCGCGGCGTCGAGGATCTCGCCGCCGACGTTGTCGAAGTACACGTCGAGGCCCTTCGGGCAGAGCTCGTGCAGGCGGCGCGCGACGTTCTCGCGCTTGTAGTCGATCGCGGCGTCGAAGTGCGCCGTTCCGGTGAGCCAGCCGCACTTCTCCGCGCCGCCGGCGATGCCGATCACGCGGCAGCCATTCAGCTTCGCGATCTGGCCCGCGACGGAGCCGGTCGCGCCGGCCGCGCCCGAGACCACGACGGTCTCGCCGGCCTTGGGCTTGCCCAGGTCGAGCAGGCCGAAGTACGCCGTGAGCCCCGTGATGCCGCAGACGCCGAGCGGCCAGGTGAGCGGGACTCCCTTCGGCAGAACCGCGGCGGGCATGACCCCGCCGCGCGCGACGATCGCGTAGTCCTGCCAGCCGAACGTCCCCTGCAGGAAGTCGCCGACCTCGTAGTCGGGGCTGCGCGACTCGACGACCTGGCCTACGGCTCCCGCGCGCATGACCTCGCCGATCTGGACCGGCGGGATGTAGCTCGGGCGGTCCTCCATCCAGCCGCGCATGGCCGGATCGAACGACAGGTAGAGCACGCGAACGCGCGCCTCGCCGTCGGCGAGCGCCCGCAGCGGCGCTTCGCGCAGCTCGAAGTCGCCAGGCTTCACCATTCCCGACGGCCGCGCGCGCAACAGCCACTGACGATTCTGATCTGCCATGCGCATAGAATACGCCAAGGAGGGCGGCAATGGCGTTCGCGGAGTACAGCGAGTACGACGGGCTGGGACTGGCGGAGCTCGTGCGCCGCGGCGAGGTCTCGGCGGCGGAGCTGGTCGAAGAGGCGATCCTGCGGATCGAGCGTCACAACCCGGTGTTGAACGCGGTGGTCACCAAGGCCTACGAGCAGGCGCGCCGCGAGGCGCGCGGCGGGCTTCCCGACGGGCCGTTCCGCGGCGTCCCCTTCCTGGTGAAGGATCTGTACATGGAGGTCGCAGGGCTGCCGATGAGCGACGGCAGCCACTTCGCGCCCGACGAAGTGTCCGGCCAGGACAGCGAGCTCGTGAAACGCCAGCGCGCGGCTGGGCTCGTGATCCTGGGCAAGACCAACACGCCCGAGTTCGGCATCACCGGCACGACCGAGTCGCGCCGGCTCGGGCCGTGCCGGAATCCCTGGAACCCCGAGCACATCTCGGGCGGATCGAGCGGCGGATCGGCCGCGGCCGTCGCCGCCGGAATCGTGCCGCTCGCGCACGCGAGCGACGGCCTGGGATCGATCCGAATCCCCGCCGCCTGCTGCGGTCTCTTCGGCCTGAAGGTCACGCGCGACCGGAACCCCGGCGGGCTCGACGTCGGCGCGAACGTGCTCGGGTTCGGGGTGAGTCACGTGGTGTCGCGCAGCGTGCGCGACAGCGCGGCGATGCTCGACGCCACGAGTCACCCGGAGGCGGCGATGCCGTTCGCCGCACCGCAGCGGTCGAAGTCGTACCTCGCGGAGCTTCGCGTGCCGCCGGGACGGCTTCGCGTCGCGTTCTCGTCGGAGACGCCGAGCGGCCGCCCGATCGACCCCGAGGTGCGAAGCGCGCTCGAGGACGCCGCGAAGCTCCTGGTGGAGCTCGGCCACGACGTGCACGAGCAGGGACTGGGAATCGACTACCGCGCGCTCTACCGCGTCCAGGGCGTGCTCGGCGCGGCGAGCTCCGCGGCGGGAATCGCGGAGAAGACCGAGCGGCGTGGCCGCGAGCCGGAAGAGGACGAGCTCGAGCCGCTCACCTGGGCGGGAATCCGCGCCGGCCGCAAGCTCTCCGGCGAGGCGGTGATGCGCGCGCTCCGCGATCTGCGCCGAATGACGCACGAGCTGCTCGGGTTCTTCGAGAGCTGGGACGTGTACCTGACGCCGGTGATGGGGACGCCCCCACCCCGGGTCGGACACATCGATCCGGTCCGGCTCACCCCTCGCGAGGTCGGCCAGCGCCAGTCGGCCGCGTTCCCGTTCACGCCGCCGTTCAACTTCACCGGACAGCCGGCCATGTCGGTTCCGCTGCACTGGTCTGCGACGGGACTCCCGATCGGCATGCAGTTCGCCGGTCGCTACGGCGACGAGGCGACGCTCTTCCGTGTCGCGGCACAGCTCGAGGCGGCTCGGCCGTGGCGCGCGAAGAAACCCGCGATCTGGGGCTAGCTGGCGCGGGCTTCGCGCTCGCGGCGTATTCGCTCTGGGGCGTGCTTCCCGCGTACTGGAAGGCGCTCGGAAACGTCACGCCCGCGGAGATCCTCGCGCACCGCGTGGTCTGGTCGCTGCTCTTCACGCTGGCGCTCGTGGCCGCGCTCGGCCGCAGCCAGGAGCTTCGCGCGGCGCTGCGCTCGCCGCGCCACCGGCTCGCGCTGCTCGCGAGCGGCAGCCTGATCGCGATCAACTGGGGGATCTTCATCTGGTCGGTCTCGGTCGGCCGCCTGGTCGAGGCGAGCTTCGGCTACTACCTGAACCCGCTGGTGAACGTGGGGCTTGGCGTGCTCCTGCTCGGCGAGCGCCTCTCCCGCGTGCAGCGGATCGCGATCGGCGTGGCTGCGCTCGGCGTCCTCGCGCTCGGCTTCGGCTCGGGCGCGGCGCCCTGGCTGCCGCTCTCGCTCGCCGCGACCTTCGGGCTTTACGGGCTGGTGCGGAAGCTGACCCCGGTCTCGTCGCTCGCCGGGCTCGCCCTCGAGACCGCGCTGCTCTCGCCGCTCGCGCTCGGGTACATCCTCGTCCTGGGCGACACCGGCGAGGGTCATCTGGGAACCGCCGACCTGCGGACCAGCTCGCTGCTGGTCTTCTCCGGCGTGGTGACCGCGCTGCCGCTGATCTGGTTCGCGAGCGCCGCCCGGCGGCTCAGCTTCTCGGCGCTGGGGATCTTCCAGTATCTCTCGCCTACGCTCTCGTTCCTGCTCGCGGTGCTCGTGTATGGCGAGCCGTTCACGCGCCTGCGCGCCTTCGCGTTCGCCTGCATCTGGATCGCGGTCGGCCTGTACAGCCTGGACTCGTGGCGGGACGCGAGAGCCTGAAAGCCCGCTAGACTGAGTCGAATGCGAGGCGTGATTCGCCGGAGCCTTCGGCTCTGGCTCTTGGTGGGCTCGAGTCTCGTTTCGATTCCGATGCTCTCCGCGGGCGAGCCGCTGCTGCGCTCGCAGGTGCCGGAGCCGCTGGCACCATGGATCGACTGGGTGCTGCGCGGCTCGGAGGACGCGGGCTGCGCGCTGGTGCTCGGCAGGACCGACACTCGACTGTGTTCATTTCCGGCGCGCGTCGAGCTCGACATGGGGGCGCTCGCCGGGCGCTTTCGAAGCGAGGTTCGGCTCGACGTAGCGGCGTGGCTGCGCCTGCCCGGCGACGCCGCGCTCTGGCCGCAGGACGTCGAGGTCGACGGGGCGCCCGCGAGCGTCCTGCTGCGCGAAGGCTCGCCCTCGGTCTGGCTCGAAGCCGGTCGCCACGTCGCGACGGGAGCCTTCGGCTATTCGACGCTGCCCGAAGGGATCGTGGTCCCGCCCGACACGGCGCTGCTCTCGCTGCGCGTCGCGGGCGCTGGGATCGAACGTCCGCGACGCGATCCGGACGGACGCGTCTGGCTGCGCGAGAGGTCGACTCCCGACACCGCCGAGAGTCGGATCGATCTCGTCGTGAACCGGCTAGTGCGCGACTCGATCCCGCTCGAGCTCGAGACGCGAATCGAGCTGCGGGTCTCGGGGACGGCCCGCGAGGTCTCGCTCGGGCCGGTGCTCCCGGCCGGGCTGGTCCCGCTCGAGCTCGAGAGCGCGCTTCCGGCGCGGCTCGAGAGCGACGGCCTTCTTCGCGTGCAGGTGAGCCCCGGGGACTGGCTGGTGAGCGTGCGCGCGCGCAGCGTCGCGCCCGTGTCGTCGCTCGGGCCGGCGGCCGCCGCGCCGCCCTGGCCGGAAACGGAGATCTGGGCGTTCGAGGCCGAGCCGAGACTTCGCGCCGTCGAGGTCCAGGGCGTGCCGGCGGTCGATCCGCAGCAGACCACGCTTCCCGCCGAGTGGCGACACCTTCCGGCGTATGCCGTCGTGCAGGAGAGCGCGATGACGCTCGCGGAGAAGCACCGCGGCGACGCCGATCCAGCGGCCGACGAGCTCGCGCTCGAGCGAACGCTCTGGCTCGATTTCGCCGGCACCGGCTACACCTTCCACGATCGCATCTCGGGAAGGCTCTCGCGCAGCTGGCGGCTCGACATGCCGCAGCCGTCCCAGCTCGGCCGCGTCTCGGTCGACGGCGTAGATCAGCTGATCGGGCGCGTCGGCGAGGGCTCGGCCCCGGGCGTCGAGCTTCGCCAGGGCAGCGCGGCGATCGAGGCCGACGGCCGCTTCGACGGCGTGCTTCGCGCGCTTCCCGCGGTCGGCTGGGACCACGACTTCGCGAGCGTAGCGGCAACGCTGCAGCTGCCGCCGGGCTGGCGCATCCTCCACGCCAGCGGCGTGGATTCGGTCTCCGAGACGTGGATCCGTTCCTGGACTTTGCTCGACCTGTTCCTGGTGCTCGTGATCGCGCTCGCGATCTCGCGGCTGCGCTCGCGCGCTTGGGGTGCGGTCGCGGCCGTCGCGCTCGCGCTGATCTGGCCCGAATCCGGCGCGCCGCGCTACGCGTGGCTCCTGCTCCTGGCCGCACAAGCGCTCGTGCGCCTGCTGGCCGAGGGCCGGCTCCGCACGCTGCTTCTCGGACTGCGGCTCGCGGCCTTCGTGCTCCTGGTCGCGATCGCGGTGCCGTTCGCGATCGGCCAGCTACGCATGGCGGTGTACCCCGCGCTCGAGCAGCCCGACGCGCTCGCGTTTCCGGCGTCGCTTGCGCCGGCGTCCGCCGTTCTCGCGAAAGGGGAGCTTGCCGAGCAGCCGCTCGCCACGAGCGAAGCGGACGAGGGCCGGGCCTACGAGAGAAGGCCGCGCGAGGCGGCGCGAAAGCGCGCGCGCTCGAGCTACTACGCGCCCGAGCCCGGCGCGCTCGTCTCGACGGGGCCGGGCCTGCCCTCGTGGACCTGGCGCAGCGTCCGGCTCGGCTGGAACGGACCGGTGGAGCGCATGCAGGAGCTTCGGCTCTGGCTCGTTCCGCCCGCTCTGAACTTCGCGCTCGGCTGGCTGCGGGTGGCGCTTCTGATCGCGCTCTTCGCGGCTGCGAGCGACTTCGACGACCGCCTCGGCGCGTGGCTGCGCGCACGGCGCGGAGCGGCAGCCGCTTCGCTCGCGGCGCTGGCGTTCCTGCTCGCGCCGACGGGCGCCGCGCGCGCGAGCGAGTTCCCGCCGGCCGATCTGCTCGAGCAGCTCCGAGCCCGACTGCTCGAGCTTCCCTCCTGCGCGCCGACCTGTGCCGAGAGCCCGCGAATGCGGCTCGAGATCGACGCGCTGCGGATGCGCGCGCGAATCGAGATCGCGGCGGCAGCGCGCACGGCCGTGCCGCTTCCGGGCGGGGCGGCCGATTGGACGCCTGAGCTCGTGAGCGTGGACGGCGCGCCCGCGAGCGCACTCGCGCGCGATGCCGACGGTGTGCTCTGGCTCGGACTCGAGCCTGGGGTCCACCAAGTGGTGTTGGAGGGTCCGCTTCCCGACCGCGAGGCGGTCGAGCTGCCGCTGCCGCTGCGCCCGCACCGGGTCGAGGTCCAGGTCTCGGGCTGGCGTGTGCACGGCCTTCACGACGATGGCCGCGCGGATTCGAGCCTGCAGCTGGCGCGGATCGCGCGCGCCGCAGGCGAGGGACCGAAGGCGCTCGAGCCCGGAGAGCTCCCGAATTTCGTTCGCATCGAGCGCGAGCTCTCGCTCGGGATCGTCTGGCAGGTCGAGACGCGCGTCGCGCGCCTGACCCCCGCAGGGAAGGCCCTGTTCCTGGAAGTTCCGCTTCTCGCGGGCGAGTCCGTGACGAGCGCGGGCGTGCGGGTGGTCGACGGCCGCGCCCAGGTGAGCTTCGCGCCCGACGCAGCCGAGGTCGTCTTCGGCTCCTCGCTCGCGCAGACGGATCGGATCGCGCTCGCGGCGCCCGAGAGCGATCTCTGGCTCGAGGTGTGGCGCGTGGACGCCTCGCCGATCTGGCACGTCGATGCAACGGGAATTCCGGCGATCCAAGGCGAGGGCTTGGCCGCGCCGCGCGCGCGCGAGTTCCGGCCCTGGCCCGGCGAGGCG
Organism: Deltaproteobacteria bacterium; assembly: GCA_016875225.1. Taxonomy (NCBI): domain Bacteria; kingdom Pseudomonadati; phylum Myxococcota; class Myxococcia; species Deltaproteobacteria bacterium. The sequence continues at coordinate 39,993 of VGRW01000010.1, read as the reverse complement.
ATCGAGCTACGAGTGACGCGGCCCGAGGCCGTGCCCGGGCCGACGCTCACGATCGACCGCGCGGCGCTGCGCGTGACGCCCGGTCTGCGCGCGAGCGACGCGAAGCTCGCGCTCAGCGTGCGCGCGAGCCGCGGCGCGCAGCACGAAGTCACCCTGCCGGAGGGCGCGGAGCTTTCGAGCGTGACGATCGACGGCGAGGTACAGCCGCTGCGCCAGCTCGGGAGCCGGGTGGTGCTGCCGATCCGGCCCGGCGCGCACGCGGCGGAGCTCGCCTGGCGAACGCCCATGGGAATCTCCTTTCTCTGGCGCATGCCACCGGTCGGTGTCGGATCGCACGCCGTGAACGTCGAGCTCGAGCTCGAGCTTCCGCTCGACCGCTGGGTGCTCGTGCTCGGCGGGCCCCGTCTGGGTCCCGCGGTTCTGTTCTGGAGCATGCTCGCGGTCGCGCTGCTGCTGGCGCTCGGCCTGGCGCAAACGAAGCTCACGCCGCTCGGAGTCACGAGCTGGATCCTGCTCCTCGTCGGACTCACGCAGGTGGAGGTGTGGCTCGCGCTCGCGATCGTCGGCTGGCTGCTTCTGCTCGGCTGGCGTCGCGCGCACCCGCCTCACGGCGACGTCGCCTTCGTCACGCTTCAGGTCGCGCTCGTCGGCTGGACGCTCCTCGCGCTCGGGGGCCTGATCTTCGCGATCCAGCAGGGGCTGCTCGGCTCGCCAGAGATGCAGATCCGCGGCAACGGGTCGACGCGCGAGCTGCTGCGCTGGTACCAGGACCGCTCCGCGGCCGAGCTTCCGGGCGCGTTCGCGCTCTCGGTGCCGCTCTTCGTGTACCGGCTCGCGATGCTGGCCTGGGCGCTCTGGCTCGCGCACGCGCTGCTCGGCTGGCTGCGCTTCGGCTGGGAGTCCTTCGGGACCGGCGGTCTGTGGCGCCGCGGCGCGCTCAGGCGCCCCCGCGTGCAGCCTCGAGCGTGACACCGCCGAGGATCACGGCGGCCCCCACCAGCGCGAGCGCGCCGACCGGCTCGCCCAGCGCGAAGTGACCGGCCGCGAGGCCGACGACAGGCTGCACGAAGATGAACGCCGCCATGGTTCCAGCGCTCATCCGACCGAGCGCCCAGTTCCACGACCACGAGCCCAGCGCGGTCGCCAGTAGCGCCAGCGCGACGACCCAGACGAGCGCCGGCAGCGCGCGCTCGAGCGAGAAGTCCTCGCCGAGCGCGAGCAGAAGCAGCGGCGGAATCGAGAGCAGCACCGCTGCGAGCGAGACGCGCATCGCGTCGTGGCGCGCGAGCAGCGGCTTCGCCGCGAGGGTGTAGATCGCCCAGGCCACGTGTCCGAGCGCGATCAGGCCGTCTCCGAGCGGGTCGCCGAGCTCGGGCCGGACGGCTCCCTGCAGGATGATCAGCAGCGCGCCGATCGCCCCGATCACGACCGACGCGATGCGAAGCGGAGAGAGCCGCTCGCGCAGGAAGAGCCAGCCGCCGGCGAGGATGCCGATCGGCTCGAGCGGCGAGAGCAGGGCGCCGCTCGTCCCCGTCGAGAGCGCGATGCCGCTCGCGAGCAGGATCTGCGGCAGCGCGAACCCGGCCCAGGAGAGCAGCAGCAGCAGGCCCCAGTCGCGCCGCGTGAACGCCTCGCGCTTCCGCGTGCCGCCCTGCGTCGCCCGGTCGATCGCGATCAGTACGAGCACGCCGAGGATCTGACGCGCGGCGACCATGGTCCACGGCCCCATCCCCGCGAGCGCGAGCTTGGTCAGGATCGGCGCGAGCCCCCCGCAGGTCTGGGCGAGCAGCGCCACGAGAAGCACCTGGATCGACATTCGCGCGCAGGATACCGCGTGCTACTCGCCGCGAACGCCGCTCGCCTCGAGCGAGAGCTGATCGTGCGAGACGAGCAGCGAGGCGCCGTGATCGCGCTCGAGCTCGGCGAGCAGCCGGCGCAGCGCGTCGAGGCGCTCGGGCGCTTCCGGCACGACCAGCATCTCGTAGAGCCGGGGCTTGGGGATGTTCCCGCGCACGCCGTCGATCTGGTTCACGACGTCCCCCGTGAGCAGGTAGGTCCGCACGCCCGCGCTTCCCCGCACGTGCGCAACGAAGACCTGCGAGCCGGGGGTGTGGCCCGCCGCCGCGAAGAAGGCGAGCCCCGGGAACCCGCGCACGGCGAATAGCGGGCCGCCTTCGGCGACCTCGCGCTCGAGGCACGGCGCTTCCGCGATCTGCTTCTGCGCCCCGCGCGTCGTGTAGTTCGACTGCTCGAACTGCAGCCGATTCTGGATCAGCCGCAGCGGCTTCGTGTGCAGGCGACACAGTGCGGCGACGCCCTGGGTGTGGTCGGCGTGCTCGTGCGTGAAGGCGATCGCCTCGACACGCTGCAGCGAAGCTCCGAGCTTCTCGGCGATCGAGCCGAGCGGAACCATCGGTTCGGCGCCGGCCAGGAGCTCGAGCGGCTTTCCGAAATCGAGCGCGGCGTCGCGATCCATTCCCGCGTCGACCAGGAAGATCCTCCCGTCCGACCACTCGAGCACGAAAGAGGCATGGGCCATCGTGTAGGACGCGTCAGGCGTCGGATCCAGGGACGGCTCGAGCACCGCGGAGCGTGGCATCTTCTGACTCGCAGTGTTCAGCCACGACAGGCTCACCGGCAGATCCGCGGCGGGGTCGAACGCCAGGATCGCGTCCACCTCGGGAAGCTCCGGGTCGAGATTGCGAATCTGCCGATGCGCGAGAAACAGACCTACCGAGACGTAGGCGACGGCGAGGAATGCGAGGCCGAACAGGGCTCCGAGCGCGAATCCGAGTCTTCGCCCCATGATGCGGTGAAGTGTACTCCCCGCTTCACTTCACGGGAACGTGTTTTACGCGCGCGACCGGTTTCGGCGCCAGGCGCTGCCCGCGCGCGGTGAGGCCGGCGAACTCGAGCTCGCCCAGATCGAAATCGCACTCCTTCTGGCGCTGCCGCTTCGCGGCCACGAACTGCAGGTGCACGCGCCCGGGCCGCAAGTCGTCCTCGAGCAGCAGGTCGAGCTTGCCCTGCTCGTCCTTGAAGAAGCGGTACTCCTTGTCGCGGATGTAGCTCGAGATGTGCACGCGCTTGCCGAAGGCGTTGCGTTCGGCGTCGCGCCAGACCAGCGTGAAGTCCTTCCCCTGCTCCGGATCGAAGACGCCGACCCAGAGCACCTTGCGCGGCAGCAGCACCTTCTTCGGCGCCTGCATGACGCGGTAGGTGCCGTCGCTCGAGACCGCCAGCACGCGGTCGTACTCCGAGACGGCGAGCGCGAACTCGGAGCCGCGCACGTCGGAGCCGAAGAAGCCGGTCTCGTCGTCGTAGGAGAGGCGCAGATTCGCGGTCGCCACCGCCTTCTTGTCGATCTCGTCGATCGACGTGACCTTGGTGCGGCGCTTGTACTTCTCGCCGTACTTCTCGATCAGGCCCTCGAGCCAGGCGATCACCGTCTTGGTCAGGTGCTTGAGCTTTCTGCGCACCTCCGTCAGCTCGGAGAGCACGGCTTCGAGCTCGCTTGCGTGCTTCTCGATGTCGTAGGCGGAGATGCGGCGGATGCGGATTTCGAGCAGGCGCTTCACGTCGTCGTCGTTCATCTCGCGCACGAAGTCGGCGCGGAACTCGGCCATGCCCTTGTGGACCGCCTCGAAGACCTTCTCCTCGGTCTTCGCGGTCTCGATCTTCTTGTAGACGCGGTTCTCGATGAAGACGCGCTCGAGCGTCATCCAGTGCTGGCGATCGACGAGTCGGCTCTCGTCCCACTCGAGCTCGGCCTTGATCTGCTCGCGCAGGCGCGCGGTCGCGTCCTCGAGCACCTCGTTCACGGTCAGCTCGACGGGTTTCTGCCCGCGGATCGCGAGCAGCGAGGACGAGAGCGAGACCTCGCACTCGGTGTACGCGTAGAGCTGCGGGATCACCTCCTCGGCGTAGACCCCGCGCGAAAGCGAGAGCTCGATCTCGACCTTGTCGGTGGTGAAGTCGTCGATGCCGGTGATCTTCACTCGGCCCTTCTGCGACGCGTCCTCGATCGAGGCGATCAGCGATTCGGTCGTGGTGCCGAACGGAATCTCGCGGATCACGACGGTCTTCTCGCCGCGCGCCTCGATCCTCGCGCGCACCTTCACCTTGCCGCGGCCCTTGTCGTACTCGGAGACGTCCATCAGGCCGCCGGTCGGAAAGTCGGGCACGAGCTTGTATTTCTCGCCAGACAGGATCGCGATCTGCCCGCGCAGCAGCTCGACGAAGTTGTGCGGCAGGATGCGCGTGGCCATGCCCACGGCGATGCCTTCGATGCCGAGCAGGAGCGTGACCGGCAGCTTCGCGGGCAGGAACACCGGCTCGAGCCTGCGCCCGTCGTAGCTCGGCGCGAACTCGGTCAGGTTCGGATTGAAGAGCGTCTCGCGCGCGAGCGGCGTGAGCCGGCACTCGATGTAGCGCGCGGCCGCAGCCGGATGGCCGGTGACGGGATTCCCGAAGTTTCCCTGCCGCTCGACGAAGTAGTCCTTGTTCGCGAGCACCACCAGCGCGTCGCCGATCGATACGTCGCCGTGCGGGTGCAGCTTCATCGTCTCGCCGATCACGTTGGCGACCTTGTGGAACAGGCCGTCGTCCATCGTGAAGAGCGTGTGCAGAAGCCGCCGCTGCACCGGCTTGCAGCCGTCGCGCAGGTCCGGGAGCGCGCGATCGAGGATCGTGTAGCTCGCGTACTCCAGGAAGTTGCGCCGCATCAGCGGCTCGAGGTTCGCCATGCTAGGTCACGTCGTAGATCAGGTTGTCGACGATGAACTCGCGCCGGGCGGGAGTGTTCTTGCCCATGCAGAACTCCAGGCTCGCCGACGCCTCGCCGAGCGTTCCCAGCGACACGGGGACCAGGCGGATGTCGGCGCCGATGAACTGCCCGAACTCGTCGGGCGAGATCTCGCCCAGCCCCTTGAAGCGCGTGATCTCGGGCTTGCCGGAAAGCTCCGCGATCGCCTCGTCGCGCTCCCGCTCGCTGTAGCAGTAGCGCGTCTGCTTCTTGTTTCGCACCCGGAACAGCGGCGTCTCCAGGATGTACAGGTGGCCCTTCAGCACGAGCTCCTCGAAGTAGCGCAGGAAGTAGGTGAGCAGGAGGTTGCGGATGTGCATTCCGTCCACGTCGGCGTCGGTGGCGATCACGACGCGGCCGTAGCGCAGGCCGTCGAGGCCGTCCTCGATGCCGAGCGCCCGCATGATGTTGTAGAGCTCCTCGTTCTTGTAGACCGCGTCGCGCTGCAGGCCGTAGCAGTTCAGCGGCTTTCCCTTCAGCGTGTAGATCGCCTGCGTGAACACGTCGCGAGACTTGATCATCGCGCCGCCGGCGGAGTTTCCCTCGGTGAGGAAGATGGTGGTCTCGTCGCGGCGCAGGTCCGCGATCTCGTCGTAGTGCACCTTGCAGTCGATCAGCTTCGGGATCCGGATCGCGACCGTCTTCGCTCGCTCGCGCGCCTGCTTCTTGATCGACGCGAGCTCTTTGCGGATGCGTTCGTTGGTGCGCACCTTCTCGAGCAGCGCCTCGGCCGCCTCGGGGTTGCGGTGCAGCCAGAGGATCACCTGCTCCTTCACTTCCTTGGTGATCCACGGCTTCACGTCGGTGGAGCCGAGCTTGTTCTTGGTCTGGCTCTCGAAGACGGGATCCTGGATCTTGACCGCGACCGCGCCGACGATTCCGTCGCGCACGTCCTCGCCCGCGAAGTCCTTGCTCGAGAACTCGTTCACCCCGCGCAGCAGCCCCTCGCGGAACGCCGCCTGGTGCGTGCCGCCGTCGTTGGTGAACTGGCCGTTCACGAAGCTGAAGTACGTCTCGCCGTACTGGTGCGTGTGGGTGAAGGCGAACTCGAGCCGATCGAGCTTTCCGTGCACGATCTCGTACAGCGGCGGCTCGTCGCCGATCTCCTTCACGAGCAGGTCGGAGAGCCCCCCCTTGCTGTGGAAGCTCTTGCCGTCGTAGACCAGCGACAGGCCAGCGTTCAGGTACGCGTAGTACCAGAGCCGGTGCGCGATGAACTCCTCGTTCCACGACCAGGTCTTGAAGATCGCGGGGTCGGGCGTGAAGCGGACCCGGGTTCCGTCCGGCTCGGTCGCGTCCTTGCCCTGCTTGTCGGAGAGGAGCTTGCCCTGAGCGAACGTGGCGCGGCGGAACTTGCCCTCGCGGTACGAGATCACCTCGAACGCCGACGAGAGCGCGTTCACCGCCTTGGTGCCTACGCCGTTCAGGCCGACCGAGAACTGGAAGACGTCGTCGTTGTACTTGCCGCCGGTGTTGATCTGCGACACGCACTCGACCACCTTGCCCAGCGGGATGCCGCGGCCGAAGTCGCGCACGGTGAGCTCGTTGCCGTCGCGCGAGATCTCGATCTTCCGGCCGTGTCCCATGATGAACTCGTCGACGGCGTTGTCGATCACCTCCTTCAGCATCACGTAGACGCCGTCGAGCGGGTGCGTGCCGTCGCCGATCCGGCCGATGTACATGCCGGTGCGCAGGCGGATGTGCTCCAGCGCGTCCAGGGTCTGGATCGTGCTCTCGTCGTAGGCGACCGGCTTGCGATCGGAGCTCTTTCGGGCGGACGGGTCCGCGGCCATTCGCTTCTCCCGGGGGGGAGATCCCGAGGTTGAGGAATCCGTTCGATAGGTCAAGATGCGCCCCGGTGGACCGCTCGCGCTTCGCACCGACGACGTCCGGGCCCGCGCACCCGGGCACGCTCGTCGCGGGCCTTCTGGCCTGGCTCGACGCGCGCAGCCGTGGGGCTCGCTTCGAGCTCCGGCTGGAGGACGTCGACCCCGAGCGCTGCACGCCCGAGCACGCGCGCGAGATGCGAGCGGCGCTCGGCTGGCTCGGGCTGGACTGGGACGTGGACTCTCTGCAGAGCGAGAGGCGCGAAGCGCACGAGGCGGCTCTGGACCGGCTCGCGGCATCGGGCCTGCTCTATCCCTGCACGTGCTCTCGAAGCGAGGTCGCGCGGAACGGCCTGCACGCAGCGGACGGCGGCTGGCGCTACACCGGACGCTGTCGCGCGCGCGCGCTTCCTCCTGGCGGCTGGCGCGAGGCGGACGGCGCGCTGCGGCTGCGCCTGCCGGAAGGACGAGTCGAGCTGCGGGACGAATCGGGTCTCGATCTGTCGCAGGACCCGCTGCGCGAGATGGGCGACCCGGTGCTGCGCAGACGCGACGGTGCCATCGCCTACCACCTTGCGGTGGTCGTGGACGACGCGGCTTCGGAAGTCACCCGGATCGTGCGCGGCCGCGACCTCGCGAGCTCGACCGCGATCCACGTCGTGCTGCAACGCGCGCTCGGCGTGCCGACGCCGAGCTACCGCCATCACTTCCTGCTGCTCGAGGAGAGCGGCGGAAAGCTCGCGAAGCTGCACGGCTCCGTCGGCTGGCGCGAGATCGCTTCGAGAAGCGACGGTCCCGGGTTCTGCGGGCGCCTCGCGCAGATTTCGGGCCTGCGCGCGAACGCCCGGCCCGCGACCCCGCGCGAGCTGCTGGCCGATTTCGCATGGGAACGAGTCCGAAGCGACGACGTCGTGTTCCGCCATCCGGCGGTATGATCGCGGCATGGATGCCTTCAACGACCGGGTGGCGGTGGTGACTGGAGGAGCGGGCGGGATCGGCTCGGCGCTCGCGCGCGCGTTCGCCGCGCGCGGCGCGAAGATCGTGCTCGCGGATCTCGACGCGGCGAACCTCGACGTCGTCGCACGACGGCTCGAGGCCGATGGCGCGCGCGTGCTCGGCGTGCCGACCGACGTCACGAAGCCGGAGAGCGTCGAGGCGCTGGCCGAGGCGACGCTGTCCCGGTTCGGCGCCGCGCACGTGGTCTGCAACAACGCGGGCGTGGCGACCTTCGGCCCGATCGCCACCTCGACCGCGAAGGACTGGGAGTTCACCATGAACGTGAACTTCTGGGGCGTCGTCCACGGGGTTCAGTCGTTCGTGCCGCGTCTGATCGCCCAAAGACAAGGCGGTCACGTCGTGAACACGGCCTCGATGGCCGGCCTCACCGGCATGAGCTGGCTCGGCGTGTACTGCGCGTCGAAGTTCGCGGTCGTGGGGCTCTCCGAGTCTCTGCAGCGCGAGCTTCGCCCGCAGGGCATCGGCGTCTCGGTGCTGTGTCCGATGATCGTGCAGACGCAGATCAACGAGAACTCGCAGCGCATGCGCCCCGCGGCGCTGCGCAATGCCGGCGCAGCCGATCCCCCCGCGACGGGAGGCGACGCGCCCGCGATGGTCGGAAGCACGATCCAGCCCGAGGAGCTGGCGCGCCGCGTCGTCCGCGCGATCGAGCGCGGCGATCTCTACATCCTCACGCACCCCGAGCAGCGCGAGATCCTGCGGCGCCGAGCCGAGCGGCTCGACGCCGCATTCCAGGACTGGGATCTCGCGTAGTCGCCGTCGGCGATCAGAACGCGATCGCGCGGGTCCGGATCAGCGTCGCGAGCTTGCGGCGCTGATCCGCCTCGAGCGCCGCGTGCAGCTCGGCCAGCGCCCTGGCCACGGCCTGCTGCACGGAGCGCGCCGAGTCACTGCGGTGGTCGGCCGCGACCGAGGCCGCCGCCGCGTCGAAGACCTCGCCTTCCAGCGCGTCGGCGAGCGCGGCGGCGACCCGCCGCTGCTCGACCTCGGCCTGGGCGCGCTCGATCTTCAGGCGCTCGAGGGTTCGCGCGACCGAGGCGACCTGATCGCTCGAGAGGCCGAGCTTCCAGGCCAGGAAGCGCAGCGGCCGGCGCACGCCGAGGCCGGCCGAGCCGAGCGCGTCCTCGTCGCCGTCGCCGTGTCGGGAAGCGAACGAGAGGTCGGCGCCGCGCGGGCCGCTCTCTCCGTCCGCGCCGGCCCAAGCGAACGCGGGCGCGAGATCCCAGCAGCCGAAGCGCCGCCGGGCGTGCCAATGGTGTCGTCGGTGCATTTCCAACTCCTCTCGCGGGGGCGGATTCGCTCCCCGCGGGGCATACGCGCGGGCGAAATGCCTCGCGCTCCTGCGATCGTGGCTCCGCATCCGGGCGTCGTCAATGCAGCCTGCACACGACAGTGCCCGCGCGTGTAGACTCGAGCCGTGGAGTTCAACCTCGCAGATCTCTTCGAGAGCTCGGTCGACGCGTTTCCGGACCGCGAGTATCTGGTCGCCGAGGGCAAGCGCCGCACCTACGCGCAGATGGACGAGCGCGCGAACCGGCTCGCGCATCACCTGCGGGCGCAGGGCGTACGTCCCGGCGACCACGTCGGGATCTACGCCTACAACTCGGTCGAATGGGTCGAGGCGCTCTGGGCGATCTTCAAGCTGCGCGCGGTCTGGATCAACATCAACTACCGCTACGTCGAGGACGAGCTCCGCTACCTGTTCGACAACGCCGACCTGGTCGGGCTGATCTACGCGCGCGAATTCGCGCCGCGGATCGCGGGCGTCCGCGACGCGCTGCCGAAGCTGCGCTTCTCGCTCGTGATCGAGGACGGGAGCGGAGCGGACTGCGCTTCACTCGGATCCCAGGAGTACGAGCCCGCGCTCGCTTCCGGCGCGAAGGAGCGCGACTTCGCCAAGCGCTCCGGCGGCGACCGGTACATCCTGTACACGGGCGGGACGACCGGCCTTCCCAAGGGCGTCGTCTGGCGACACGAAGACGTGTTCTTCGCGCTCGGCGGAGGCGTCGACCCGCTCACGGGCAAGCGCGCCGAGCGGCCGGAGGAGATGGCCGAACGCGGCAAGGCCGGCGGCGTGACGTTCCTGCCGATCGCGCCGCTCATGCACGGCGCGACCCAGTGGGCGGTGATGGGCGGCAGCTTCATCGGCCGCAGGAACGTGCTCGTCGCGAAGTTCGACCCCAAGCGGGTCTGGCGTCTGGTCGAGCAGGAGCGCGTGAACGGCCTGATGATCACGGGCGACGCGATGGCGCGGCCGCTGATCGAAGCGCTCGACGAGCCGGGCGCGTCTTACGACCTCTCGTCGCTGGTCGTGCTCTCGTCGAGCGCCGCGGTGTTCTCGCCGTCGCTGAAGGACGACTTCTTCCGGCACTTCCCGAACCTGATCATGACCGACGCGGTCGGAGCCTCGGAGTCGGGCACCAACGGCATCCTGATGGTGAAGAAGGGCAGCACCGCGATGAGGGGCGGCGGCCCGACGGTGCGGGCGGTCGCCGAGACGGTGGTGCTCGACGAGAATCTCGAGCCGGTGCAGCCGGGCTCCGGCGTCGTCGGACGGGTCGCCTGCGGCGGCAACATACCGCTGGAGTACTACAAGGACCCGGAGAAGACCCGGCAGACCTTCGTCACCGACACGCGCGGCCGGCGCTACTCGATCCCGGGCGACTTCGCGACCGTGGAGCCCGACGGCTCGATCACGCTCCTCGGTCGCGGATCGGTGTCGATCAACTCGGGCGGTGAGAAGATCTACCCGGAGGAGGTCGAGTCCGCGATCAAGTCCCACCCCGACTGCTGGGACGCGATCGTCGTCGGGGTTCCGGACGAGCGCTTCGGCTCGCGCGTGGCGGCCGTCGTGCAGGCGCGCGAGGGTCGCGCGCCCACGCTCGATTCGATCCAGGCGCACTGCAGAACGCGAATCGCCGGCTACAAGGTGCCGCGCGAGCTCCATCTGGTCGCGAAGGTCGAGCGCTCGCCGTCGGGCAAGCCCGACTATCGCTGGGCGAAGGCGGTGGCGACGGGGGTCGCTCGAGAGCCTTGATCAGCGGACGTTGAGCTGCTTCGCGAGCGCCTCGATCTCGGCCTCGAGCTGGCGCTCGTAGTCGTTCTTGCAGTTGGGCCCGCTCTTCGAGGTGACGACGATCTCGAGCGCGGGCAGGTTCGGATCCTCGGGCTCGGAGAGGATCGCGTGCCAGAGCTCGACGGGATCGGCCTTGTGCGCCTGGCGGATCTCCTCGTAGCGCTCGTTCGAGATGCGCACGAACTCCGGGCCGAAGTAGCAGCTCTGCATGCCGCCGGGATCGGCGCGCCGCCGCGCCTCGAGCTCGCACTGCTTGGCGCGAAGCTGGTGCCGGATCTTCTGGTCCTCGCGATCGCGCTCGCTCGCCGGGCTCCGGAGCGGCGGAACCTCTGGAGCCGAGCACACGTTCGGCTCCGGCGTCGCTCCGAGCAGCAGCAGCGCGCCGAGCACGCCCGACAGCGCGCGAAATCGCGGCGCCGTCATCCCGTCGTCCGCCGGCGAAGCGCGGGCACGACCCGTTCGAGGTACGCGTCGAGCGCTTCGCGGTCCCAGGGCGCGCGAAGCGCGATGTTGATGCCCTGCGCTCCCGCGTCGGCGTAGGCCTCGAGCGTCTCGATCGCGCGTTCGGGCGTTCCGATCAGCGCGCCCGAGAGCATGCGCTCGGCGGCCGCGCCCCAGGTCGAGCGCAGGCGCGCTGCCTCGTGCGCGGCGGTCTTCTCGTCGACCGAGAGGTGGAACGAGAGGTTCACCGTCCGCGCGATCTCCGCCGGGTCGCGTCCCGCCTTCGCGCACCAGTCGTCGAGCACGCCCGAGAGCCGCGCGAACTCGGACGGTGAGACGTACGCGGCGTTCCAGCCGTCGGCGTGGCGTGAGGCGATCCGAAGGGTGCGCTTCTCGCCGACGCCGCCGATCCAGATCGGCAGCCGCGCCTGTACGGGCGCCGGCAGACAGGACGCATCTTCGACACGGAAGTGTTTACCGCTGAAGGTCGTGCGCTGTCGCGTGAGCAGGCCGCGCACGATCTGGCACGCCTCCTCGAGCATCGAGAGCCGCGTCGCGATCGGCGGGAATTCGTAGCCGTAGGCGCGCGCCTCCCACTCGTGCCAGCCGCCGCCGAGCCCGAGCACGAAGCGGCCGCCCGAGAGGTGGTCGAGCGTCGTCGCGGCTTTCGCGAGCGACGCCGGGTTCCGGTAGCCCGGGTAGAAGACCAGGCAGCCGATCCTCGCGCGCGTGGTCTCGACCGCGAGCGCGCCGAGAAGCGAGACGGCCTCGAAGTGCGGCTGCGTGCCGCCCGCGGGCGGGGCCTCGTAGAAGTGGTCCCAGATCGAGATCCAGTCCAGGCCCGCCGAATCGAAACGGCGCCAGAGCGCGCGGATCTCGGCGATCGGGAGATTCTGCTGACCGAGGTGCGCGCCGAGCTGCACGGGCATGGGCGGATTCTCGCTCAATCCGGCGGCCGGGTCAGCGCCCTTCGCTCGCCGCGGGGAGCGACGAGCGCAGGCACGAGGTCGAGCGGCTTCGAAGCTCAGCGCGTTGCGCGCCAACCTCCGCTCACCGTCGCCCTCGGCGTGGCTCGACGCGGCGGCAGGTAGACGGGGAGGGGGTCCGTGTCTACGCCGTCGGTGGCCACGACCGGGGGCGGGGTAGGCTGCTCGACCTCGTGACCTGCGCCCGCTCTCGAACCGTTCTGCGACATTCCGGAGGAAGTCCGCTCGCCGTCGAGGCCGATCCGCGTCATTCCCTTCCTCCGAGAGAGCGTTCCGCTCTCGCTACACCGACAGAGTGGCTCGGGCGCTGCGAACGGACTGTGAAGCGTTTCACTCCGAGAGCGAGATTTTCGCGGCCGGTGTCGGACCGTGGGTCTGGACTATCCTGCGGCTCATGGCGCTCTCCACCGCGATCGACGGGCGTGCCCTGATCGAACGCATTCCGGTGTTCGCGGGGCTCGGCCGGCGGGATTTCGACCTGCTCTACGCCATCACCGGAACGCGCCGATTGCGCTCGCGCGAAGTGCTGTTTCGCAAGGGAGACGAGGGCGCGACGCTGTACGGCGTTCTGCGCGGGCGGCTGCGCGTTTTTTCGGGCGCGGATTCCAAGGAGGTCATCTTCAGGTTCCTGGAGCCGGGAGAGGTTTTCGGCGAGATCGCCCTGCTCGACTCGCAGCCCCGCTCCGCGACGATCGCGGCACTCGAGCCGGTGGAGCTTCTGACCCTGCACCGTCGCGACCTGCTGCCGTTTCTGGAGCAGCACCCGAAGGTGGCGATCCAGCTCGCGACCGCGCTCGCGCAGCGCGTGCGCACGCTCTCGGACGCGATGGAGGACGCGATGCTGCTCTCGATCTCGGGGCGGCTCGCGAAGAAGCTGCTCTCGCTCGCGCAGGATCACGGCAAGCCCGTGGCCGGAGGCACGCGCATCGATCTTCGGCTCCCCCAGCACGCGCTCGGCGAGCTCGTCGGCGCGACGCGCGAGAGCGTGAACAAGCACATGCGCATCTGGACCCGGGCCGGGGTGCTGCGCGCGGAGCGCGGGATCATCACCCTGATCGACCAGGAGGCGCTCGCCTCCGCCGCCGGCTACGCGCTTCTCTGAACCCGGCCGCGACGCATCAGCAGATGGATCGAGAAGCCGTGCGCGTGGCGCGAATCGGCGGGGTGCTCCGAGAGCAGCGACTCGCCCCACTCGCCGCTCTCGAGCTCGGGAAAGAACACGTCGCCCGCGGGCCGCGCGTGCACGCGCGTCAGGTAGATCCGCTCGGCGCGCGGCAGGGCCTCGGCGTAGAGCGCGGCGCCGCCGATCACGAACTGCTCGGGCGCGGCCGCGTGCATTCCGATCGCCTCGTCGAGGTCGCGCGCGATCAGCGCGCCGCGCGCCGTGAACCCGGGGTCGCGGGACAGCACCACGTTCGCGCGGCCCGGCAGCGGCCGGCCGAGGGATTCCCAGGTGCGCCGGCCCATCAGCACCGGCTTACCGAGCGTCGTCCGCTTGAAATGCGCGAGCTCGTCGGGGAGCCGCCACGGCAGCCCGCCGCGCGTTCCGATCACCCGGTTCTCGGCGACGGCGACGATCAGCGAGAGCACGGCGTGCGCCTAGACCGCGATCGGCGCGGCGATCGCCGGGTGCGCACGATAGTCGACCAGTCGGATGTCGGGGTAGCTGAAGTCGGCGATCGACTTCACGTCCGGCCGCAGCTCCAGCCGCGGCAGCTCGTAGGGAACGCGCGAGAGCTGCAGATCCGCCTGCTCGAGATGGTTCAGGTACAGGTGGGCGTCGCCGAGCGTGTGCACGAACTCCCCGGGCTCGAGCCCCGTCACCTGCGCCATCATCTGCGTCAGCAACGCGTACGACGCGACGTTGAACGGGACGCCGAGGAAGATGTCGGCGCTGCGCTGGTAGAGCTGGCAGGAGAGCCGGCCGTCGGCGACGTAGAACTGGAACAGCAGGTGGCAGGGCGGCAGCGCCATCCGCTCCAGCTCGCCCACGTTCCAGGCCGAGACGATCAGGCGCCGCGAATCCGGATCGCGTCGGATCTGCTCCTCGACGTTCGCGAGCTGGTCGATCACGCGGCCGTCGGCGGTGCGCCAGGCGCGCCACTGCGCGCCGTAGATCGGGCCGAGCTCTCCGTCGCGGTCGGCCCACTCGTCCCAGATCGAGACGCCATTCTCGTGCAGGTAACGCACGTTCGTGTCGCCGCGCAGGAACCAGAGCAGCTCGTGGAAGATCGAGCGCAGGTGCAGCCGCTTCGTGGTGACGGCGGGGAAGCCCCGGCGCAGGTCGTAGCGGGACTGCCAGCCGAAGACGCTGAGCGTCCCCGTGCCGGTGCGGTCCTGCTTGCGCAAGCCGTGGCTGCGGACGTGGCGGAGCAGCTCGAGGTAGGCCTGCATCGACGCAGAAGCTACCACCTCTGCTAGGTTTCGGGCGATGGCGATCCTGCTGGTTCGACACGGAGAGACGCCCTCGAACGCCGCGCGCGTGGTGCAGGTTCCGGATGCGCCGCTCTCGGAGCGCGGGCGAGCGCAGGCCGCGCTACTGGCCGCCCGGCTTTCGAAGCTCGACGTCGCGCAGATCGTGGCGAGCGACTACGCGCGCGCGCTCGACACCGCGGAGCAGGTTCGGGCCGCCACGAACGCGCCGCTCGAGATCTGGCCGGAGCTGCGCGAGCGGAACTTCGGCGAGCTTCGCGGTCGGTCCTACGCGGAGATCGGCGTAGACATCTTCGCGCCGGACTTCGCTCCACCCGGGGGCGAGACCTGGCCGGAGTTCCACGCGCGGGTCGCGCGCGCCTTCGAGAAGCTCCGCGATCGCGCGGCGAGCCTGGAAGGCGACCTCGCGGTGATCAGCCACGGCCTGGTCTGCCGCTCCGTGGTCGAACGGCTGGTCGTGCGGCCGGAAGGCGTGGCCGTCCCCGAGGTCTGGGAGAACACCTCGCTCACCGTGATCGGCGCGCGCCCGCCGCACGAGATCGCGCTGCTGAACTGCAGCGCGCATCTGGCCGGGCTGGCGCCGCCGCCGGGCGCCCCGTCCGGCGCCGTCTGAACGGCAGTTCGGCCCCGCAAAGTCGGAGTTCCGGGCGGTTTTTCAGCCGTTCGTCGCCATTTCATCGAGATGGAGCGAAACGCCGAGAAAACGCTTGACGCTCGAGGCGGGTCCGTGAGAAAATCCCGATCACTTTCGAACACCTGCCCCGCCTCGGTGGGTTTTTTCTGGCCGCGAATTTTCGCTTTTTCTTCTCGTTTCGGACTTCTCGTAGCGCTCCATCCGCTCGGCCAGATCTGCGGCAAAGGCCGAGAAGGTGGCCAGATCGCGCGGATCGAGCCCGGACCAGATGCGATCGATCGCGCGCTGCCGATCCTTGCGCACGATCTCCATCGCCTGGCGGCCCGCGGCGCTCAGCGCGTAGCGGCGCTGGCGCGCGTCGCCCGTCGCGATCGAGACCTCGACCAGCCCCCGTTCGAGGAGCTGCCGGATCAGCTTCGAGATCGCGGCCGGCGTCTGTTCCTGTCGGCGCGCGAAGAGCGACGGCATGAAGTCCTCGGCCGCGATCTGCTCGAGCACTCGCCACTGGGCCTCGGTGAGTCCCGCGCCTCGCGCGAGCTGAGCACGCCGGCGCGCGAAGGCCTCCGACACGCGTTTCAGCGCCTCGAGCGCGGCATGAAGCGGATCTTCTTTCTTGTGCTTCCGGGCCATCTCAGATATTAACCATGGTCAACTATAACCTGGAGGAAATTATGAGCCTGGATCTCGGCGAGTCTATCAGGCAGCAGTTCGGCGCGGCGGCCGCGAACTACGCCGCGAGCGGCGTGCACTCCGGCGGGCCGAACCTGGACGCGATGCCCGAGCGCGCGGCCCTGCGCGGCGACGTGCGCGTACTCGACGTCGGCTGCGGCGCGGGCCACACGGCGATCGCCTTCGCGCCCCACGTCGCTCGAGTGGTCGCGCTCGACATGACGCGCGAGATGCTCGACGAGGCGGATCGGCTCGCCGCAGCGCGCGGGCTCGCGAACGTCTCGTTCCGACTCGGCTTCGCCGAGGAGCTGCCCTTCGCGGACGGCGCCTTCGACCTCGTCACGTCGCGGTTCTGCGCGCACCACTACGCGGATCCCGCGCGCGCGACCCGCGAGGCTGCGCGCGTCCTGCGAGCGGGCGGACGCTACCTGCTCGTGGACTCCGTCGCGCTCGAGGACCCGGTGCAGGACAGCTACTTGAACGCGCTCGAGCTGCTTCGCGATCCGTCGCACGTGCGCGACGCGTCCGTCTCGCAGTGGCTTTCGAGCTTCGCCGCGGCCGGTCTCGCCGCCGAGAAGGTCGCGCAGTGGAGGCTTCGGCTCGAGTTCGAGCCCTGGCTCGCGCGGATCGGCACGCCGCGTACGCCCGCCGAGGGAATCCGCTCGCTCCTGGACGCCGCGCCGCGCGAGGTGCGCGAGGCGCTCGAGCTCTCGGATGCGACCGGGTACGACTTCACGATGCCGGTCGCGCTGATCGAAGGAGTGCGCCGCTGAGCGGCGTTTGCCGCGTATACTGCCTCGATGCTGGAACGCCTGAAGGCCCAGGTTCGCGACGCGATCGACGCGCTGGCGCTCGAGCTGCTCTCGGTCTCGCGCGAGATCCACGCGTACCCCGAGCTCGCGTTCGAGGAGCACAGAGCGTCGCGCCTGCTCGCCGACACGGCGCGAAAGGCCGGACTCGACGCGGAGCTCGGCGCGTTCGGGCTCGAGACCGCGATCCTGGCCGAGATCGGGGCCGCCTCGCCGACCGTCGCGCTGCTCTCGGAGTACGACGCGCTGCCGGGAATCGGTCACGCCTGCGGGCACAACATCATCGCGACAAGCGCGCTCGGCGCGGCGCTCGGTCTCGCGTCGCTCGGCGCGCGGCTCCCGGGTCGGGTGCGCTGGCTCGGAACGCCGGCCGAGGAGCGCGGCGGCGGCAAGGAGATCATGGCGCGAAACGGCGCCTTCGAGGGCGTCGACGCCGCGCTGATGGTGCATCCGTCGGGCGTGAACCTGGCGACCATGCCGTGCATCGCGATCGCCGAGCTCGAGGTCCGCTATCGCGGTGTGGCCTCGCACGCCTCGGCCATGCCGGAGCGGGGCGTGAACGCGCTCGACGCGCTGGTGATCGCGTATCAGGCGATCGCGGCGCTGCGCCAGCACATCCGTCCGACCGAGCGCCTGCACGGGATCATCACCGACGGCGGCCAGGCGCCCAACATCGTGCCGGAGCGCGCCGCCGGTCTGTTCTACGTGCGCGCTGCCAACGCTCCCGAGCTCGCCGAGCTGAAGCCCCGCGTCGAGGGCTGCTTCCGCGCCGGGGCCGAGGCGACCGGCGCCTCGCTCGAGCTGGTCTGGGGCGACGTCGACTACCTGGATCTCAACACCTCGTGGCCGCTCGCGCGCAGCTACCAGGCGAATGCGGAGTCGCTGGGCCTGCGCTTCTTCCCCTACGAGAAGCTGCCGCCCGGCGTGCAGGGCAGCACCGACATGGGCAACGTCAGCCACCGCGTGCCGTCGATCCACCCGATGATCGCCGTCTCGCCGCCGCACGTGGCGATCCACAACGCGGAGTTCGCGCGCTTCGCTGGCTCCGAATCGGGCGATCGCGCGGTGCTCGACGGCGCGAAGGCGCTGGCGATGACCGCGCTCGACTTCTTCTGCGACGCCGAGCTCCGCGCCGAAGTCGAGGCTGCGTTCGCGGCGAGCCGATCAGGGCTTCGCTAAGTGCGGCCGAGCGAGCGCAGGATCTCGCGCGCGGCATTGCGTCCCGGCGCTCCCATCACGCCGCCACCGGGATGTGTCGCGGATCCGCAGAGCCAGAGACCCTCGAGCGGCGAGCGGTAGGGCAGGAGCGCCGCGCTCGGCCGCATGAACAGCAGGCGATCGGGCGTCATCGCGCCGTGGAAGATGTTCCCGCCGCTGAGCCCGAAGATGCGCTCGAGGTCGGGAGCCGCGAGCACCTCGAGCTGCTCGATCGAGGCCGTGAACCCGGGCGCCAGGCTCTCCACCGCTGCGAGCACGCGATCGCGCATCGCGTCGCGCAGGCCCGGCCAGCGCGCATCGCCGGGCGGCAGCACCGGCGCGTACTGCGCGAAGATCGACGCCACGTGCTTTCCCGCCGGCGCGAGCGACGGGTCGAGCGTCGACGGCAACGTCAGCTCCACCACGGGGAGCTCCGAGACGCGGCCGGACGCGGCGTCGCCATACGCGCGCTCGATCCCGTCCAGGTCGATCGGACCGATGTGGATCGTGCCGGAGAGCGGCGTCGCCTCGCCCTCCCGCGCGCCGAACCGCGGCAGCGCGCCGAGCGCGAGGTTCAGCTTCACGACCGGGCTGCGCGAGTCCGAGCGGGGGAACGCGCGCGCGAGCGCCGCGTCGTCCATCAGCGCCGCGGTGCGCGGCAGGTCCATCCCCGAGACGACGAGATCGGCGTCGAGCGTCTCGCCGCTCGCGAGTGCGACGCCGCTCGCTCGACCCGCGCGAGAGCGGATCGCGACCACCTCCGCGTTCGTGCGCAGCTCTGCTCCCGCCGCGCGCGCGGCGCTCGCGAGCGCCTCGGAGAGCGCGCCCATTCCGCCCGCGACGTAGGCCCAGGTGCCGCGCCTTCCGCCGAGTGTCCCCATCACGTGGTGGAAGAGCACGTAGCCAGTGCCTGGCATCGAGGGCGCGGCGAACGCGCCGATGATCGCGTCGGTCGCGAGCGTCGCGCGAAGCGGCTCGCTCTCGAAGTACTCCTCGAGGACCGCGCGCGCCGGACCGAGCAGGAGCGCGAGCGCTTCGGGAATGCAGCCGCCGAGCCGGAGCGCGGCCCGGCCGAGCCGCGCCCAGCGCGCGAGGTTCGCGGGACCGAGGCGCGCGAACGCAGGCGGAGCATGGTCGAGAAGCGGCTCGACCGCGGCCGCGACGCGCTCGAGCCGGCGCTCGAATTCGGGCCAGCGCTCGGCGTCTCGGCGCGAGAATCGCGCGATCTGCTCGACGTCGCGCGCGGTGCCCGCGCCGAGCACCAGCGCTCGACCGTCGGCAAGCGGCGTGACCGATGCGGGCGTTCGCGGCAGCAGCCGCAGCCCGTGCCGCTCGAGCTCGAGCTCGCGCGAGATCGCGGGTCGGAACAGCGACAGCACGTAGGCCGCGCGAGACACTCGGTAGCCTGGCCAGAGCGTCTCGGTCACGCACGCACCGCCGAGCAGCTCGCGCCGCTCGAGGAGAGTGACCGCAAGACCCGCGCGCGAGAGATACGCGGCGCAGACCAGCCCGTTGTGTCCGCCGCCGACGATCAGCACCCGACGTGTCATTCGGCGCGCGGACTCGTCACGCTCGCCCTAGTCGACTCGCAGCGGACGCAGGGCGCCGCCCGGCGCGCCGGCCTCGGGGCTCAGCTCGAGCGGCGCCGTTCCCTCGCGGAACGGCAGGAAGAGCGTGTCCGCGCTGTCGGGCCGCGCGAGCAGGCCGGACGCGCGATCGACGCGCGCGAAGACCACTCCCTCGGGCACCGGGAAGTCCTGGACCGGCCGGTCGCGAAGCGCGTGGCGCATGTAGTCGATGAAGATCGGCGCCGACGTGCGCCCGCCGGTCTCGTTCGTGCCCAGGCTGTGCGCGCTGTCGTAGCCGACCCAGACTCCGGTCGCGATCTCCGGCGAGTAGCCGATGAACCAGGCGTCGTGGAGGTTGTTCGTCGTGCCGGTCTTGCCCGCGATCGGCCGGCCGAGCGCCTTCACGCGCACGCCCGTGCCCTCCTGCACGACCGCGCGAAGCATCTCGGTCATCAGGTAGGCGCTCACCGGATCGAGCTGGTAGTCGGAGGGAAGCTCCTCGCCCTGCTTCGCCTCGGTCTCGCTGCGGATCTTCTCCATGATTCGCTCGAGCGAGTCGCCGCTCTCCTCCGCGCCGGCCGCGTCGTCGGGCCCCTGGCCGACGCCAGGCGCCTCGGCGCCGTCGAGGTTGGCCAGGAGCGGCACGTTCTGCGCGATCACTCGCCCGCTGCGGTCGCGCACCTCGAGGATGAACACCGGGTCGATCAGCTTCCCGCCCGAAGCGAAGGCCGTGTACGCGCGAACCAGCTCGGCGAGCGTCACCTCGCTGTTGCCGAGCGCGAGCCCCAGGTTCATCTCCATCTTCGAGGCGATGCCCAGCGCGCGCGTCATGTCGCGAACCGGGGCCAGCCCGATGTCCGAGAGGATCCGGATCGTCGCGGCGTTGCGCGACTTTGCCAGCGCGGTGCGCATCGTGATCGGCCCGAGAAAATCCTCGGAGTAGTTCTCGGGCTTCCAGGCGAAGCCGCGCGAGTAGTCCTCGTAGACGATCGCGGTGTCCTGCACGATCGTCGCGGGCGTGTAGCCGCGCGCGAGCGCGGCCGCGTAGACGATCGGCTTGAACGCCGACCCGGGCTGGCGGCGCGACTGCAGCGCTCGGTTGAACTCGCTCTGCGCGAAGCTGTAGCCGCCCACGATCGCCTTGAGCTGGGCCTTCTCGAGATCGACCGCGATCAGCGAGCCCTCGGCCAGCGGTCGCTGGTAGAGCGCAAACTGTGCCGCCTCGCCTTCGGGCTCGACGCGCTCCAGGTAGACCAGGTCGCCCGCGTGGAGCGCCTGTCCCACGCGCGAGACGCGCGCGACCACCCCGTCGCGCGCCGGGTTCAGCGGCCCCGCCCAATCGACGTCGGCGATTCCGAGTGAAGCGCGCTCGTCGGGTCCGAGCGCGAGCGTGAGCTTCTGCGCGTCGTCGTCGACCTCGATCACGAGTCCTTGGACCAGCGCGTCCTCGGCGGGCGCGATCGCGGCGTTGCTCGCGGCGATCTCGGCGAGAACCGCGGGCCATTCGCCCTTCGGCACGTTCCGGATCGGCCCGCGGTAGCCCATCCGGCGGTCGTGGTCGCGGAGGCCCTTCCGCAGCGCGCGCCAGGCGGCGATCTGATCGTCGAGGTCGAGGCTCGTGTGCACCGTCAGTCCGCCGGTCAGCACCTGCTCGCCGCCGAACCGGGTCATCAGGTAGCGGCGCACCTCCTCGACGAAGAAGGCGCTCGCCGACTCGCGCTCCTGCCAGGTCGCGTGCGTGTAGACCAGCGGCTGCGCCGCCCAGGATTCGGCGGCGGCTGCGTCTATGAAGCCGTTCTCCGCCATCCGCTCCAGCACGAGCAGCTGCTTGCGCCGGGCGGTCTCGGGCGAGACGTGCGGATTCCACTCGGCCGGGCGCGGCACGACCCCCGCGATCACCGCCGCCTCGTGGATCTGCAGCTCGCGCGCCGACTTCCCGAAGTACGTCTGCGCCGCGGCCTCGAGGCCGTAGGCGCCCGCGCCGAAGTAGATCTGGTTCAGGTACAGGTACAGGATGTCGTTCTTCGAGAGCGACTTCTCGATCCGGCGCGCGAGCACCATGTCCTTGAGCTTTCGCGTGTAGCTGCGCTCGGAGCTGAGCAGGAAGGTCTTCGCGACCTGCTGCGTGATCGTGCTCGCGCCCTGTGCCTTGCGGCCCTGCACCAGGTTCTTGAACGCGGCGCGGGCGATGCCGGGGTAGTCCAGACCCTGGTGCTCGTAGAACTCCGCGTCTTCCGCGGCGACGAACGCGTCGACGACGGGGCGCGGCACCTCTTCGATCGGGATGATGATGCGCCGCTCGGTGGCGAAGCTCGCGACCTCGTTGCCGTCCACGTCGAGCACGCGCGTGATCAGCTTCGGCTGGTAGTCGCGCAGGCTCTTGATCTCGGGCAGATCGCGCAGGATCAAGAGCCAGAATGCCAGGGCTCCCGCGGCGACTCCGAGCGCGGCGAGGATGCCGAGTGCCAGGATCAGCTTTGCGAGGCGTCTCAAGCGCGCTCCTCGATTCGAATCGGAAGGCCGCGGCGCCGGGAGCCGAACCTACCGCAGAGGTCGTTCCTTTGACAGTGCGCGACGGACCACCCTAGCATCCGCCGCATGCGGCACCTCTTTATCGTCGATCCGGTGCCCGGTTTGAACCCCGACGCGGACACCAGCGTCGCCTTCATGCGCGAGGCGTCGCGGCGCGGACACGCGCTCGCCACCTGCGGCGTGGCGGAGCTGTCGATCGGACCCGGCGGCGGGGCGCGCGCGCGCTGGGTCGAGACGCGCGTTCGCGAGGGTCGCGACTGGTTCGAGCTCGGCGCTCCCGGCGCGGGCGAGCTCGGCGAGTTCGACGTGGTCTGGATGCGCAAGGACCCGCCGTACGACCTGAACTACTTCTTCGTCACTCACATACTCGACCTCGTCCCGCCGACCACCCTGGTCGTGAACGCGCCGCGAGGGCTGCGCGAGGTGACCGAGAAGCTGTTCATCCTGCGCTTTCCCGAGCTCTGCCCCGAGAGCCTGGTGAGCCGGAGCATTCCCGAGCTGCTCGAGTTCCGGCGCAAGCTCGGCGGCGAGATGGTGATCAAGCCGCTGGACGGCTGCGGTGGCGAGGGTGTCTTCCACCTGACCGCGGAGGACCGCAACGTCACGGCCATCCTCGAGCTCGGCACCCGGCACGGGAGCACGTTCCAGATCGCGCAGGCCTACGTGCCCGAGATCCGCGACGGCGACAAGCGCATCATCGTGGTCGAGGGCGAGCCGGTCGGTGCGGTGCTGCGCACGCCGCTGCACTGGGAGACGCGCGCGAACTTCCATGTCGGCGGAACGGCGGTGAAGTCGGCGCTCACGCCGCGCGACCGCGAGATCTGCGCGCGGATCGGACCGATGCTGCGCGAGTTCGGGATCGTCTTCGCGGGAATCGACGTGATCGGGCGCTGGCTGACCGAGGTCAACGTCACCAGCCCCACGGGAATCCAGGAGATCAACCGCCTCGACGGCGTGGTGCTGGAGCGGCAGGTTCTAGACGCAGTGGAGCGCCGTCATCGCGCTCTCGGGGGATGAAGCGCATGGGAATCGATCCGGTCGTTCTGGCCCGGCAGTGCAAGCACACCCTCGGCCGGACCGACTTCGTCGGGCTCGGCCGACGCATCGAGGGCAAGGTCCGCGACTGCTACGTCGAAGCCGGCCGCCGCACGCTGGTTGCGAGCGACCGGATCAGCTGCTTCGACGTGGTCGTCGGCACGATCCCGTTCAAGGGGCAGGTGCTGAACCAGATCGCCGAGTTCTGGTTCGAGAAGACGGCGTCGGTCGCGCCCAACCACGTCCTCTCGGTGCCCGACCCGTGCGTGACCGTCGCCAGGGAGTGTCGCCCGCTGCCGGTCGAGTTCGTCTACCGCGGCTACCTGACCGGCGTGTCGAGCACGTCGATCTGGCGCGCATACGAGGCGGGTGAGCGGCTCTACTGCGGACACCGCCTGCCCGACGGGCTGCGCAAGCACCAGCGGCTGCCCGAGGCCCTGCTGACGCCGACGACGAAGGCCGAGCACGGCGAGCACGACGCGCTCACGTCCCGCGAGGAGCTGATCGCCTCCGGGGTGATCTCGGAGGCTCACTACGACGAGGGCGCGCGGATCGCGGCCACGCTCTTCGCGGCCGGTCAAGCCTGGGCGGCGACGCGCGGGCTGATCCTCGTCGACACCAAGTACGAGCTGGGTCTGGATTCCGACGGCCGGCTCGTGGTGATCGACGAGATCCACACCCCCGACTCGTCGCGCTACTGGTACGCCGACGGCTACACCGAGGCGTTCGATCGCGGCGAGGATCCGAAGTCTCTCGACAAGGAGTACGTGCGCCGCTGGCTCGTCGAAAAGGGGTACCGCGGCGAGGGTCCGCCACCGACGCTGCCCGACGACGTGCGCTGCGAAGCGGCGCGCCGCTACATCGAGACCTTCGAGCGCATCACCGGCCGCGAGTTCGTGCCCTCCACCGACGAGCCACTCGCTCGAATCCGTCGGAATCTCCGCCTCGCGTGAAGCGCTCAGCGACGAGAAAAAGCGCAAATTCCGGCCTTCAGGCCTTTACAAGCTCGGATTTCGTTCCATACCCTTGCGCCGTTCCGTAACCGGAACGTGTGGGGGGAACGATGGCAGCAAGCAAAGTGGCAACGGTCGGCGTGAAGCGTGAAGCCGGCTTTCTCTACTATCTCGACAAGCAGGGTGACGTTTCTCGCGTCGCCATGGCGCGCGGCGGTGGACGCCAGGCGCGCAACAAGCCCGAGAAAGTCGCAAAGGCCGGCGTGAAGCGAGAGGACGGCTTCCTCTACTTCATCGACAAGAAGGGCGATGTCTGCCGCACGAAGATGGCGCGGCGAGGCGGAGCCGGTCGCCGCAAGAAGACCGCGCGACGCGCGGCTCCCCGGCGACGGAGCACGGCGCGCAAGACGACGGCGCGCGCGAAGAAGTCGACCCGCCGCGGAGCGACGGCTCGCAAGAAGGCGGGTCGCACCACGCGCCGCCGCGGCTAGCGAAGTCGTTTCTCGGTCCAGAGGTTGGACGTAAAGGCTGGGGGGCAGCGCGAGCTGTCCCCCAGGCCTGTTTCTGGGCGACGAATACAGCTGCGGGGCGCGCGCGGTTGGTGATAGGCTCGACGGCGATGGGGGTGAAGCTCGCGACCGCGGTGGTCGAGACGCCGATCGGCGCTCTGCGTCTGGCGGTGTCGGAAGCCGGTGTCGCGCGGATCGGACTGCCGCGCTCGAGCGGTCCCGGCTTCGCCGGCTGGCTGCGCAGCTCCTTCGCGGATGCCGAGCGCGTGCCCTGGCTGCCGCTGCTCGACAAGCTCTCGCAGGAGCTGATCGAGTACTTCGGCGGACGCCGTCGCGAATTCGAAGTGCCGCTCGATCTGCACGGAACCGAATTCCAGCTCTCGGTCTGGCGCGAGATCGCGGCGATCCCGTACGGCGAGATGCGCACCTACGGAGGAATCGCCGACGCTGCCGGTCGGCCGCGCGCGGTCCGCGCCGTCGGTACCGCGACCGGGAA
Organism: Deltaproteobacteria bacterium; assembly: GCA_016875225.1. Lineage (NCBI taxonomy): Bacteria > Pseudomonadati > Myxococcota > Myxococcia > Deltaproteobacteria bacterium. The sequence continues at coordinate 15,008 of VGRW01000010.1, read as the reverse complement.
CAATCCCGTGCCGATCCTCGTCCCGTGCCACCGCGTCATTGCCGCGCAGGGACGCCTCGGCGGATTCTCGGGCGGACTCGACGTGAAGCGTCGGCTGCTCGCGCTCGAGCGCGCCTCCACCGGCGTGCTGCTCTAGATCCTAAGCGCGGTCGAGCGCCTGCTCGATGTCGCGGATCAGGTCGTCGGTGTCTTCGACTCCGCAGGAGTAGCGAACCAGGTTGTCGCGGATGCCGAGCGCGGCGCGTTCCTCCACCGTCTTGTCCCAGTACGACACCACCGTCGGCTGCTCGACCAGCGACTCGACCCCGCCCAGGCTCGGCGCGATGTACGGAATGCGCAGCGCGTCGATGAACTTCGACGCGGTCTCCAGCGACCCGCGCACCTCGAAGCTGATCACGCCGCCGAAGCCCTTCATCAGGCGCTTCGCGACCGCGTGGTCGCGGTGGCTCTCGAGGCCCGGGTAGTGGACGCGCTCCCCCCGGCGGTGCTGCTCGAGAAAGCGCGAGATGGCTTCCGCATTGCGGTTCGCGCGCTCGACGCGGAGCGCCAACGTCTTGACGCCGCGCAGGATCAGATAGGACGTGTGCGGGTCGATCACGCCGCCGAGCACGCCGTGCAGGTCGCGGATGGTCCGGATCAGATCGGCGCGTCCGACCAGCGCGCCCCCGAGCACGTCGTTGTGCCCGCCGAGGTACTTCGTCGCGGAGTGCAGCACCAGATCCGCGCCGAACGAGAGCGCCTGCTGGTTCACCGGCGTGGCGAACGTGGAGTCGATCACGCTGATCGCGCCGCGATCGCGACACAGCTCGGCCACGCGCGGGATGTCGACGACGCGCAGGTAGGGATTGGTCGGGGACTCGGAGAAGAACAGCGTGGCGCCCGCGTCGAGCGCGCGCTCGATCCCGGCCAGGTCGGACGGGTCCACGACGGTGGTGCGGATGCCCATCTTCGGCAGCAGCGTCTGCATGAATTGACGCGTGCGCCGGTAGCAGTCGTGGGTCGTCACGAGGTGGCCGTTCTGCGGCATCAGCGCGAGCAGGAGCGTCGTGACGGAGTTCATCCCCGACGCCGAGACGACGCAGTCCTCGCCGCCCTCGAGCCCGGCCAGCTTCTCCTCGAGCGCGCGCGTGGTGGGATTGCCGTAGCGCCCGTACTCGAAGCTCGCGTGCCGGCCTTCCTGGTAGGCGATCACCTCCTGGGTGTCGCGGAACCAGTAGGTCGCGCTCTGCACGATCGGAACCGTGATCGAATCGCCGACGCGTGGCCGCGGACCGCGCTCACCCGCGTGGACCGCGCGCGTGGACTGCCCGGTCTTGTCGCGCTCACTGCTCATGAGGGGCGGCCGAGGTTACTCTCGGCTCCGGGGAAGTTCAATTCGCGAGCGCCTCGCCTCGTCTCGAGCCGAGCCATCAGGGCGTCGTAGAAGGGGCGGCCGATGTGCAGGCCGCCGGCACGTCCCCGGCCTATCTCGATGGCGGGCCGCTCGTCGCCGTGGAAGTCACTGCCGCCGGTCTCGAGCAGCTGATGCTCGCGTGCGAGACGGCGCAGTCGCTTGATCTGACCCGGCCGGTGACCCGGATGCCAGATCTCGAGACCGTCGAGACCGTCGGGGAGGAGGCGCTCGACGAAGGCCTCGATCCCGCCCGGCCGATCCACGCCGCCCGAGAGCGGCGGGTGCGCGAGCACCGCGACTCCGCCCGCGCCGTGCACGAGATCGATCGCCTCGTCCGCGGAGAGCGCGTCGTTCGGCTCGTAGCCCGGACGGCCGCGCCGCAGGTACTTCACGAACGCCTCGTCCGCGTCGGCGCAGACTCCGAGCTCGACCAGCGCGCGTGCGACGTGTGGCCGGCCGACCGAGCCGCCGGTGGCGATCTCGTCCACGCGCGCGTACTCGATTCCGATCCCGATCGCGCGCAGCCGGGCGACCATTCGCGCCGCGCGGCTCTGCCGGCCATGACGCGCCAGGTCGAGCCGTGCGCGCAGTCGCTCGTCGTCGGGCGAGATCCCCAATCCGAGCACGTGCAGCGAGCGCGTGCCGTCGCGGTCGTTCACGGAGAGCTCGATCCCGGCGATCACTTCGACGCCGAGCCGCAGCCCTTCCTGCTGCGCCTCGGCGATGCCTTCGATCGTATCGTGATCGGTGAGCGCGAAGGCCGTGACGCGATTCGCGGCAGCACGGCGCACCAGCTCGGTCGGTGAGAGCGCTCCATCCGACGCGACGGTATGAGTATGGAAGTCGAAGCGCTCGCTCATCTCGGCTGGCTTCCGTAGCCGGCCTCGTCGAGCGCGTTCTCGAGCACGAGCTTGCGGCGGCGCTGGTATTCGGACTCGGTGATCAGCCCGCTGCGGCGGCTGGAGTCGAGCTCGTCCAGGGCGCGCAGCTGCGCGTCGGACAGATTCCCCGGGAGCGGCGCGTCGGGCGACGCGGCGGGATCCGCCTCCGGCGGAAGCTCCATCAGCACCGTGCGGCGCCGCGCCTCTCCCTGGCGGAACGACAGGCTCACCGGTCTTCGGAAGTACGCGTCGCGCCAGGCGACCTCGATCCCGCGCGGGCCGAGCTTCCGCTGCGCCTGTCCGATGCTGAGCTTGAAGCGCGGCTCCAGTGTCGGCAGCGCGGTCGGGATCTCGTACTCGCGCGGGCCGGCGCGCCGCGCGTCGGGCTCCAGCGCCTGCTCGAGCGCGTAGAACTCGACGCGCATCTGCTCGCCCTGCACGAAGAGGCGGAACGCGGTGACGCGCGTGTCGGTGAAGATCTGCAGCCTGCGGTCCTCGGGGAAGACCGCGGCGGCGACCTCGTCGTCCGGCCCGGCCTTCGCGAGCGCGGCCGAGATCGCGTCGCCGAGCTCGTAGACGAACTGCGAGCGGATCGCGGGCTTGCGGTTGCCCTCGTCGTCCTCGTAGGACAGGCTCGCGAGGATGTGCGCGATGCGCACGTCGGCGATCGTGACCGGGTGGGAGTAGCCGCGCGCGACCGGCGCGTCGCCCGACTTCTGATGACGCAGCTCGACGCGCATGTTCGGCTTGTCGTAGACGCGCTCGCGCACGAACTTCGGCCCGCAGCCCGCGAGCGCGACCAGCGCGAGCAGAGCCAGGCAGAGCCGCGCGGGCCGGGTCGTCATCCGCACTACTCGTATTCGCTCTTCAGCTGGCGCGAGCGCAGCTCGATCCCCGCCTCGACCGGGTTCTTGCCCTCGAAGAGCAGCAGGTACACCCCGGTGGTGATCGGCATGTCGACGCCGAGCTTCTGCGCCAGCTCGTAGGCGGAGCGCGCGGTGCGCACGCCCTCGGCCACCTGGGTGAGTCCGCCGAGGACCTCGTCGACGGTCTTGCCGCGCCCGATCTCCAGGCCGACGCGGCGATTTCGCGACAGATCCCCCGTGCAGGTGAGCACCAAGTCGCCGACTCCAGAGAGACCGAGAAAGGTCACCGGATTGGCGCCCATCGCCACACCGAGCCGGGTGATCTCGGCCAGGCCGCGGGTGATCAGCGCGGCGCGCGAGTTCAGACCGGCCTCCAGGCCGTCGGCCACGCCGATCGCGATCGCGATCACGTTCTTCAGCGCCCCGCCGAGCTCCACGCCGACCACGTCGCCGGTCGTGTAGCAGCGGAACTCCGGCGACGAGATCAGAGTCTGGGCCGCGATCGCGTAGGTCTCGTTTCGCGCCGCCAGCGAAACCGCGGTCGGCCGACGCTCGGCGATCTCCTTGGCGAAGCTCGGCCCGGACAGGAAGCAGAGCCGGTCGTGCATCTCGCGCGGCAGCGTCTCCATCAGGATCTCGGAGACGAGCTTGCCCGACCCGACCTCGATTCCCTTCGACGCGGAGACGATCAGGGCGTCGGGGCGGACCAGCTCGCGCCCCTTTCCCCAGACCTCGCGCACCGCGTGGCTCGGCACGACCGAGATCACGAGCTCCTTGTCGTCGAGCGCCTGCGACAGCGACGTAGTGGGGCGAATCGCATCAGGCAACGTGAAGTCGGTCAGGTAGCGCGGATTGCGCCGCGCCTTCTCGATCGCGTCGACCAGCTGGGCGTCGCGCGCCCAGAGGTCGACCTGGTGACCTTTCTCGGCGAGCAGGATCGCAAGGCAGGTGCCGAAGCTGCCCGCGCCGAGGACTGCACAGCGGACCGGGTTCTCGACGCTCATTCGCCAAGCATAGACGCGCCTTCATCCGGTTGACAGTGCGCGGGCCGCCTTCTACGCTTGCGCCGCCTTTTACCAGGAAATTCGGGTAGTTTCGAGGGAATTCGCGGGGGAGTCTCGGGGGGTCCGATGGGGGAATACGCCGGTCTCGGGCTCTTCGCCCTGCTCGGCTCGCTGGCCGTGATCGGGTTCCTGGCAGCGACGACGCTGCTGGGACCGAAGCTCGTCTTCGCGGAGAAGCAGGAGCCGTTCGAGTGCGGTGAACACCAGCTCGTGTCACCGAACCAGCGCTTCAGCGTGAAGTTCTACATGGTGGCCGTCTCTTTCATCATCTTCGACGTCGAGCTGGTGTTCCTGTTTCCGTGGGCGGTGGTGTTCAAGGATCTGGGCTGGTACGGGCTCGCGGTGATGACGCCGTTCCTCGCAATCCTGGTGGTCGGGCTCGCCTACGAGTGGCTGCGCGGCGGCCTCGAGTGGGACTAGCGAGATGAAGGCCGAGACCCGCGCCGAGATCGAGTCGCTCTTCGAGCGCTATCCGCAGAAGCGCGGCGCGCTGCTTCCCGCGATCTACCTGTTGCAGCGAGAGAAGGGGCACGTCGACGCCGAAGGCACGCGCGAGCTCGCGGCGCTCTTCGAGCTGCAGCCGATCCAGGTCCTGGAGGTGCTGTCCTTCTACAACATGTTCTACACCGAGCCGCAGGGTCGTCATCACGTCTACGTGTGCACGAACCTGCCCTGCAGCCTGCGCGGCTCGCGCACTCTGCTGAGGCAGCTCGAGGCGCACCTGGGCGTGCACGGCGGCGGAACGACCGCGGACGGTCGGGTCACGATCTGCCACGAGGAGTGTCTGGGCTCCTGCGGAACCGCGCCGATGATGAGCGTCGACGGCACGTACCACGAGAATCTCGATTTCGAAGCCGCGCGGCGCATCATCGACGGGCTGGAGTAGGTCGTGAACGTCGAGCCGTACGTGAAGAACTACCTGTCGGAGCACTACGGCGACGATTCGTTCCAGACGCTCGCCGGCTACGAGGCGAAGGGGGGCTTTGCGGGGCTGCGCAAGGCGCTGGCGCAGACGCCCGAGCAGGTGGTCGAGATCGTGAAGGCGTCGGGTCTGCGCGGCCGCGGCGGAGCCGGCTTCGCCACCGGGCTGAAGTGGAGCTTCATGCCCAAGACGAACGAGCGCATGAAGGTGATCGTCGTGAACGGCGACGAGTCCGAGCCGGGCTCGTTCAAGGACCGCATGATCATGGAGCGCGGCCCCTTCGAGGTGCTCGAGGGGATCATCATCGGCGCGTGGGCGATGGGCGCGCAACGCGCGTACATCTACGTGCGCGGCGAGTACACCAGGGCGATCCGCACGCTCGAAGCCGCGGTGAAGGAGCTCTACGGCAAGAAGCGCCTGGGCAAGAGCACCTTCGGCGTGAAGGGCTTCGACCTCGACATCGTGGTCCACTCCGGCGCCGGCGCGTACATCTGCGGCGAAGAGACGGGCCTGCTCGAATCGCTCGAGGGAAAGAAGGGCCAGCCGCGCAAGAAGCCGCCGTTCCCGGCGCAGCACGGCGCGTTCGGTCTGCCGACGACGGTGAACAACATCGAGACGTTCGCGCACGTGCCGTTCATCCTCGATCGCGGGGTCGAGTGGTTCAAGAGCCGCGGCACCGAGAAGAGCCCCGGCACGACACTCTTCGGTGTGAGCGGCCACGTCGAGCGGCCGGGCCTGTTCGAGCTGCCGCTCGGCACGCCGCTGCGCGAGGTGCTCGGGCACGCGGGCGGCGTTCGCGGCGGCCGCAGACTGAAGGGCGTGATGCCGGGCGGGCTCTCGATGCCGGTGCTGCCGCCGAGCGAGCTCGAGGTGCCCATGGCGGAGGAGTTCCTGTCGCAGCGCGGAACGCATCTGGGCACCGGCGGCGTCATGGTCATGGACGAGAGCGTCTGCATGGTGCGCGTGGCGACGGTGGTCTCGTACTTCTTCCGCGACGAGTCCTGCGGCCAGTGCACGCAGTGCCGCGAGGGCACCGCCTGGGTGCACAAGCTCTGCCAGAAGATCGAGCGCGGCCGCGCGAGCGACGCGGACCTCGCGCTGCTCTCCGACGTGCCCAAGCTCATGGAGGGCCAGACGATCTGCGCCTTCGCCGACGCCGCGGCCTGGCCGATCCAGGGCCTGCTGAGGCACTTCCGGGACGACTTCGAAGCGCACCTGCGCGAGCAGAAGTGCCCGTTCCCCGAAAGCTTCGAGCTCTAGCCATGCCGAAGATCGCGATCGACTCGGTCGAGTACGAGGTGCCGGAGGGCCGCACGATCCTGCAGGTGCTGGACGATCTGGGCCTGCTCGGGAACGGCGTCGAGGTTCCGCACTACTGCTGGCACCCCAAGCTCAGCGTCGACGGCTCCTGCCGGCTCTGTCAGGTCGAGATCGAGGGCGTGCCGAAGCTGCAGATCGCCTGCAACACGCCGGTCGCGAACGGCATGAAGGTCCACACCAAGAGCGACCGCGTGATCGCTGCGCGTCGCGGTGTGATGGAGCTGCTGCTCATCAACCACCCGCTCGACTGCCCGATCTGCGACCAGGCCGGCGAGTGCAAGCTGCAGGACCACGCCTTCGACTGGGGCGTGCCGGCCGCGCGCACGACCGAGCCGCGCCGCCCGGCGAAGAAGGCGGTGGACCTGGGTCCGACGATCGTCTTCGACCAGGAGCGCTGCATCCTGTGCCGGCGCTGCGTGCGCTTCTGCCGCGAGATTCCCAAGACGGGCGAGCTAGGCGTCGTGAACCGCGGCGACGAGTCGCTGCTCGAGCTCTTTCCGGGAAGCGAGCTCGACAACCCCTACTCGATGAACGTGGCCGACATCTGCCCGGTGGGTGCGCTCACCACGCGCGACTTCCGCTTCAAGATCCGCGTCTGGTTCACGGACGACGTCGAGAGCGTCTGCAACCAGTGCTCGCGCGGCTGCAACATCCTGGCGTCGCGCTCGAACAACAAGGTCTACCGCTTCCTGCCGCGCCGGAACGACGCAGTGAACGACACCTGGATCTGCGACCACGGGCGCATGTCGTACAAGAAGAACTCGACCGGGCGCCTCACCGCCCCGCGCGCCGACGGGCGCGAGGCGAGCTACACCGACGCGGTGAAGCGCGCCGGAGAGCTCGTGCGCGCGGCGCTCGATGCGAAGGGAAAGATCGTCGGCGTGGCGTCTCCGTTCGCGTCGAACGCGGACCTCGCGGCGTTTCGCGATCTGCTCGCGGCGCTCGGCGCGGGGCCGGCGCGCTTCTCGGTGCCGCGCGGGGAGTCGGACGCGATCCTGATCGAGGCCGAGAAGGCGCCGAACGCCGCCGGCTGTCGCGCGCTGGGCATGGTCGAGTCGAACGAGCAGCTCGGCCGCGCGGACCTGGCGCTGGTGCTCGGGCACACGCTCACCGCCGAGGTCTTCGGCGACGTGCGAAACATCGTGCTGATCGACACGCACGAGTCCGCGCTCTCGGCGCGCGCGACGGTGGCGCTGCCCGCGCGCACGTTCCTCGAGAAGTCGGGCGCGTTCACGAACAGCCGCGGGCTGGTTCAGTCGTTCTCGGCCGTCGTCGAGCCCACGATCGAGGCCTGGTCCGAGTCCGACGCTCTGGCGCAGATCGCCGCGGCCGCGGGGATCGCGTAGATGGAGACCTCCACCGTCTTCGTCGCGCTGTTCCTGTTCGTGCTCGTGCTGCTGGTCTTCTCGCCGATCATGACCTGGGTCGAGCGCAAGCAGAGCGCGCTGATGCAGAACCGCATCGGCGCGAACCGCGCCGAGGTGTTCGGGATCAAGGCGCTCGGCCTGATCCACCCGCTCGCCGACGCGATCAAGATGATCATGAAGGAAGACATGGTGCCGACGGGCGCGCACCGCTTCCTGCACCTGGTGAGCCCGTTCATCGCCGTGGTGCCCGCGATCATCAGCTTCGCGGTGATCCCGTACGGCGGCACGTACCAGATGTGGGGCGCGAACGTCTCGCTCTGCGTCGCGGACCTGGACTACGGCGTGTTGTACGTGTTCGCGATCGGCTCGATCGCGACCTATGGCTCCATGCTGGCCGGCTGGGCCGGCAACAACAACTTTGGAATGCTCGGCTCGATCCGCGTCTCGGCGCAGATGATCTCGTACGAGGTCGCGCTGGGCATCACCGTCGTCGGGCTGTTCATGATCTTCGGCACGCTGCGGCTGACCGAGATCGGCGTGATGCAGCAGGAGACGTTCCGGCTGTTCGGCTTCCTCGAGCACCTGGATCTGGTCTCCGCCGGAACCGCGTGGCTCGAGTGGATCCGGATCCCGATGTGGGGGATCGTGCTGCAGCCGCTGCCCTTCTTCATGTTCCTGACCGCGCTCATGGCCGAGAACAAGCGCGCGCCGTTCGACACGCCCGAGGGCGAGTCGGAGATCGTGGCCGGCTACTTCATCGAGTACTCGGGCATGAAGTTCGGCCTGTACATGATGGGCGAGTGGATCGAGGTCGTGGTCATCTCGGCGCTGCTCACGGCGATGTTCCTGGGCGGCTGGTCGCTGCCGTGGGTCTCCGAGAGCGGGATGATCTCGGCGCTCACTCCGTCGTTCGGCGAGAACATGGCGAACCTGATCGCGATGGTGCTCGCGGTGCACGTGTTCCTGATCAAGGTCGTCGCCCTGATCTGGTTCCAGATGCTGATCCGCTGGAGCATGCCGCGCTTCCGCTACGACCAGGTCATGAACCTGGGCTGGAAGATCCTGCTGCCGCTGTCGCTGGCGAACATCGTGATCACCGCGTTCGGGATCCTGATCGTGCAGGAGGTCACGCGCTGATGCGCACGGCGCTGTTCTGGATCTTCTCGGTCATGGCGGTCGGCTCGGCGCTCGGCGTGGTCGGCAGCCTGCGCAGCCCGATCAACTCGGCGCTGTCGCTGGTCCTGTCGATGCTCGCGCTCGCCGGCCTGTACGTGCTGCTCGAAGCGCAGTTCGTCGGGCTGATCCAGGTGATGGTCTACGCCGGCGCGATCGTCGTTCTGTTCCTGTTCGTGATCATGCTGCTGAACCTGCGCGGCAGCGGCGCGGGCAGCGCGGAGAGCCGTCCGATCGGAAAGGCCGCGGGCGCGGTCGTCGCCGTCGGGGCGGTGCTCTGGCTCGTGCGCCGGCTGGCCGCGAGCCGCGCGCCCTGGCCCGAGGTCGACCCGACCTACGGCACGACGCGCGCGATCGGCGAGGCGCTCTACACCGACTACGTGCTCTCGGTCCAGGTCGCCGGCGTGCTGCTTCTGGCGGGGATCATCGCCGCGGTCGTGCTGGCCAAGAAGAAGATCGACTGATGGGCGACGTGCTGCCGTTCCACTTCCAGGTCGTCGCCGCGCTGATCTTCGCGATCGGCGCGCTCGGCGTGATGCTGCGCCGGAACATGATCGTGATGTTCATGTCGATCGAGCTGATGCTGAACGCCGCGAACCTGTCGCTGGTCGCGTTCAGCCGCGAGATCGGCAACGACCAGGGGCAGATCCTGGCGTTCATCGTCATGGTGGTGGCGGCCGTCGAGGTCGCCGTGGGGCTGGCCATCATCATCAGCCTGGTGCGCAACCGCGACACCGTGAACATCGAAGACACCAGCCAGATGAAGTGGTAGGGAAGACGTGACCGAGCACGAGAACACCGCGCTTCGCTGGATCCCGCTGCTGCCGCTGATCGCGGCGGCGCTCTCCGGGGCCTGGCTCGTCTTCGGCCGGCGCGCGCTGCCGCGCGTGGCGGTGATCGCGCTGGCCTGCGGCGCGCCGATCGCGTCGTTCGCGATCGCGGTGGTGCAGGTCTTCAAGCTCGCGCTCGAGACCGCGCTGCCGCCCGACGCCCCGTACTACAGCGACAACCTGTACACGTGGATCTCCGCGGGCGACTTCCACGCGGAGCTCGCGTTCCTGCTCGACCCGCTCTCGGCCGTGATGGTGCTTGTCGTCACGGGCGTCGGCTCGCTGATCCACATCTACTCGGTCGGCTACATGGACGACGACCACCGCGAGGACCGCGGCTTCCAGCGCTTCTTCGCCTACTTGAACCTGTTCACGTTCTCGATGCTGATGCTGATCCTCGGCGACAACCTGCTGGTCATGTTCGTCGGCTGGGAGGGCGTCGGCGTCTGCTCCTATCTTCTGATCGGGTTCTGGTACCTGGACGACGCGAATGCCGCCGCCGGCCAGAAGGCGTTCGTGGTGAACCGGATCGGCGACTTCGGCTTCCTGCTCGGCATCTTCCTGCTGTTCTGGTCCTTCGCGCAGGCGGGCCTGCCCACGGTCGAGTTCCGCGAGATGTCTGCGAACGTCGGCCTGCTCGCGGAGCGCACGGTCGCGCTTCCCGGCTGGCTCTCGTTCCTGCCGGGCTTCCCGACCTGGGGGCTGCTCACGCTCGCGTGCCTGTGCCTGTTCGTCGGCGCGTGCGGAAAATCCGCGCAGATCCCCCTCTACGTCTGGCTTCCCGACGCGATGGCCGGGCCGACGCCCGTCTCCGCGCTGATCCACGCCGCGACCATGGTGACGGCCGGCGTGTACATGGTCTGCCGCATGTCGTTCGCGTATTCGCTCGCGCCCGGCGCGCAGGCGACGGTCGCGTGGACGGGCGCGCTCACCGCGTTCTTCGCCGCCACGATCGGGCTCGCGCAGACCGACATCAAGAAGGTGCTCGCGTACTCGACCGTGAGCCAGCTCGGCTACATGTTCCTGGCCGCCGGCGTCGCGGCCTACAGCGCGGCGATCTTCCACGTGATGACGCACGCGTTCTTCAAGGCGCTGCTCTTCCTGGGCGCGGGCTCGGTGATTCTCGGCATGCACCACCAGCAGGACATCACCAAGATGGGCGGGCTGCGCCGCCGCATGCCGGTGACCTGGGCGACGTTCCTGGTCGGCGTGATCGCGATCGCGGGCGTGCCGCCGTTCTCGGGCTTCTTCTCGAAGGACGAGATCCTCCTCGCCGCGAACCAGGCGCACGCCATTCCGGGCCACCAGGCGCTCTGGGCGATCGGCATGGCGACCGCGTTCCTGACCGCGTTCTACATGTTCCGGCTCTACTTCCTGGTGTGGAGCGGAGAGAGCCGCGCCGATCACCACACGCAGGCGAGCATCCACGAGTCGGGAAAGTGGGTGCTGGTGCCGCTCTGCGTGCTCGCGCTCTTCTCGGTGATCGGCGGCTTCTTCGGCCTGCCCGACGCGTACGGCGATCTGTTCGGCGTGCAGCGCTCGAACAGCCTGCACCACTTCCTGCAGCCGGTGGTGCACTCGGCCGAGCACGAGATCTCGCACGCGACCGAGTTCCGGCTCGCCGCGCTCACCACGTGCGTGGGCCTGGCCGGGATCGCGCTCGCGACCGTCATGTACTTCTGGCGCCGCGACCTCGCGGCCAAGCTCGCCGCCGCGATCCGCCCGCTCTACGCGCTGGTGCGCGACAAGTACCGCATCGACGAGCTCTACGACGCCGCGATCGTGCGCCCGCTGCGCGCGCTCTCGAGCAGCCTGCTCTCGCGCGGCGTGGACCAGGGCCTGATCGACGGCCTGGCCGTGAACGGCACCGCGAAGCTGGTGCGCGCCAGCGCCGACGGCGCGCTCAAGTACCTGCAGAGCGGCTTCGCGCAGTCGTACCTGGTCGCGATGCTTCTCGGCGGCGTGCTTCTGGTCGCCTGGCTGGTGCGGGGAAGCTGATGGCGACGAGCCTCGACACGCTTCTCGCCGACCACCTGCTCTCGGCGATCGTCTTCCTGCCGCTGGCCACGGTGCTCCTGCTCGCGCTGGCCGACGGCCTGTTCCGCCTGCCGGAGACGATCTGGCGCTACACGGCGCTCGCGTCGTCGCTGGTGGGGCTGTTGCTCGCGCTCGCGCTCTGGCAGCGCTTCGACCCCGCGTCGAGCGGAATGCAGCTGGTGGAGCGCGCGGAGTGGATCCCGAGCTGGGGCATCCACTACTCGCTCGGCATCGACGGGATCGCGCTGCTCCTGGTCGCGCTCACGAGCTTCCTGCTGCCGGTCGTGCTGCTCGCCTCGTGGACCGACATCCACGCGCGCGTGAAGTCGTACCTGTTCTTCATGCTCGCGCTGCAGACCGGAATGCTCGGCGCGTTCCTCGCGCTGAACCTGTTCCTCTTCTACGTGTTCTGGGAGCTGATGCTGATCCCGATGTACTTCGTGATCGGCATCTGGGGCGGGCCGCGGCGCATCTACGCGACGCTGAAGTTCTTCATCTACACGATGGTCGGCAGCCTGCTGATGCTGGTCGGCATCCTCGTGCTGGCCTGGCTGCACCAGAGCCAGTTCGGCTCGCCGAGCTTCGAGTACTACGGCGCAAACGGCGGCACCGGCATCCTCGATCTGTCGATCCCGAACGCGGGCGGTCCGTGGTGGCAGCGGCAGGGCTTCCTGTTCGGCGTCTTCGCACTCGCGTTCGCGATCAAGGTGCCGATGTTCCCGTTCCACACCTGGCTACCCGACGCGCACGTCGAAGCTCCGACGCCCGGCTCCGCGGTGCTCGCGGGCGTGCTGCTGAAGCTCGGCACGTTCGGCTTCGTGCGCTACGCGCTGCCGCTCTTCCCGCAGGCCGCGCTCGACTTCGCGCCCTGGATCGTGGGGCTCGCGGTGATCGGCATCGTGTACGGGGCGCTCGTCGCCTGGGTGCAGAGCGACCTGAAGAAGTTGGTCGCGTACTCGTCGGTCTCGCACATGGGCTTCATCGTGCTCGGGCTCTTCGCGTTGAACCCGCAGGGCGTCTCGGGCGCGGTGCTGCAGATGGTGAGCCACGGCGTCTCGACCGGGGCGCTCTTCATCCTGGTCGGAATGATCTACGAGCGCCGCCACGTGCGCGAGCTCGACGCGTTCGGCGGCCTGGCGCAGGCGATGCCGGTCTTTGCAGCGTTCTTCGCGATCGCCACGTTCAGCTCGGTCGGGCTTCCCGGCCTGAACGGATTCGTCGGCGAGTTCCTGATCCTGCTCGGCGCGTTCCAGACTCTGCCCGGCGCGACGGTGATCGCGACCTCGGGCGTGATCCTCTCCGCGGTCTACATGCTCTGGGCGATGCGCCGCGTCTTCTTCGGGCCGCTCGCGAACGAGGCGAACAAGACGCTGGTCGACCTGGGCCTGCGCGAGAAGCTGGTCGCGGTGGCGCTGGTGATCCCGATGATCTGGATCGGCGTGCACCCGTCCACGTTCACCAACCCGATGGACCGCGCGGTGACCGAGCTGCTCGAGACCATGACCCGGCGCGGCGCGGACCTGGCGGCGTGGCAGGGCAGGGACGCGGCCGACGAGCCGAGACTCGCGGCCGAAGCCGAGCTGGAGACGTCGCGATGATTCCCGCGATCGACGTTGCCGCCGTCGCGCCGATGATCCCGGTGGCGCTGGGCGTGCTCTGCCTTCCCATGCTCGACACCGCGCTCCGCGCCACGCCCGAGCTGCTCGGCCAGCGCGTCTCGGCCGCGCGCCGCGGCACCTACCTGGCCAGCGCGAGCGTCCTGTTCCTGGCCGCGTCGCTCCTGCTCACGCTGAACGCCTTCTCGGCTCCGCCGCGCGTCTTCAATCCCGACTTCGAGATGGTGAAGATGGACGGCGTGGCGCTGTTCCTGATGTCGATCGTGCTGATCGGCGGCATGCTCACGGTGCTCGCATCCGCGCGGTACCTCGAGCACATCCACTCCAACTGGGGCGAGTTCTACGTGCTCGTGCTCTCGTCGGTGACGGGGATGATGTTCCTGGTCGCGGCCAGCGACCTGATCATGCTGTTCCTGGCGCTCGAGCTGATGAGCATTCCGGTCTACGCGCTCGCCGGCTTCCGGCGCGCGTCGCTGCGCTCGAACGAATCGGCGGTGAAGTACTTCCTGATAGGCTCGTTCGCGTCCGGCATCCTGCTCTACGGCTCGTCGCTGCTCTACGGCGCGACGGGGTCGCTGGAGCTTTCCGAGATCGCCACCAGCTTCGATCCCGAGAACGCGCTCGACCTGGTCGGCGCGGGCCTGGTGCTGATCGGGCTCGGCTTCAAGATCTCGTCGGTGCCGTTCCACCAGTGGGCGCCCGACACCTACGAGGGCGCGCCCACGACGGTCTCCGCCTTCATGGCGACGGCCGTCAAGGTCGCCGCGTTCGGCGCGCTGCTCCGCGTGCTGAACGTCGGGCTCGCGCCCGTCTCCGAGTCGGTCTACGGCGTGCTCTGGGTGCTCGCCGCGCTCTCGATGACGGTCGGGAACGTGATGGCGCTGATCCAGCGCAACACCAAGCGCATGCTCGCGTACTCGAGCATCGCGCACGCCGGCTACCTGCTGGTGGGCGTGATCGCGGGCGGCGAGCCGGGCGTGCAGTCCGTGCTGGTCTACCTGCTGACCTACACGTTCATGACGATCGGCGCGTTCACGGTGGTCTCGGTGCTGACGCGCGACGGCGCGGAGCTCGATCGCATCGACGATCTCTCGGGCCTGGCGCAGACCCGCCCCGCGCTCGCGGCCGCCATGTCGATCTGCATGTTCTCGCTGCTCGGCATGCCCGGCACCGCCGGCTTCATCGGCAAGTTCCTGGTCTTCAGCGCCGCGGTGCAGAGCGGCCTGGCCACCGGAAGCTCGTCGCTGGTCTGGCTGGTCGTGATCGCGGTGCTGAACTCCGCCATCTCGCTCGGCTACTACCTGCGCATCCCCGCCACCATGTACTTCTACCCGCCGCGCGACGACGCCCAGCCCGGCAAGGCCACCTTCTTCGAGGGCCTGGCCCTGTGCGCCTGCGCCGCCGCCGTGCTCCTGCTCGGCCTGCTCCCGCACGACGCGCTCCCCGGCCTCTCCGCCCTGCTGCAGATGGCCGACGTGAACGTGCTCCAGCTCGCCAGCGACGCCGCCGCCTCGTTCGCGCATTAGCCGGGGGTCAGCC